>JBEBDM010000083.1:0-3807 GCA_041156905.1 Actinomycetota bacterium
CGCTTGCCCGGGTAGCCCTCGGCGTACTTGTTGGTGAGGGCGCTACCGACGGCGCGCATCACGGCGGGCGAGGTGAAGTTCTCGCTCGCGATCAACTGCAGGCCGGTGCACTGGCGCTGCACCTCGCGTTCGATCAGGTCGAACACGACGGTGTCGGGGTTGGTGTCGCTCGGGAAGGGCATGGTGCTGGCTTTCGGTGGGCGCGGGATGAGGGGTACGGGAGACAGTGGTGCTGGGATGTGCGGGATGCGTGTTCGAGCGAGGGGTGGCCAGCGGGTCAGCGCCCGGCCTCCTCCGCCTCGATCTGCATGAGTTGCTCGACGCGGCGGGCGTGACGGCCGCCCTCGAACGGGGTCGAGAGGAACGTGGCGAGGATCTCCTCGGCGAGGCCGATGCCGACGACACGACCGCCGATGCTGAGCACGTTGGCGTCGTTGTGGGCACGGGCCATGCGCGCCGTGTAGAGGTCGTTGCACAGGGCGGCGCGCACGCCGCGCACCTTGTTGGCGGCGAGCTGCTCGCCCTGACCGCTCCCGCCCATCACGATGCCGACGTCGGCCTGCCCGTCGCGCACGGCGCGCCCGACGGCGGCACAGATCGGCGGGTAGTCACAGCTCTCGGTGCTGTGGGTGCCCATGTCGAGCACCTCGTGGCCCTGACCCTGGAGCACACCGACGAGATGCTGCTTGAGGTCGAAGCCAGCGTGGTCGGAGCCGATCGCGATACGTGACATTCGCAGGAGTGTAGGACGCGACGGGCGGCCGCCCCACGAGTGTGCGCCGGTCCGCATCGCGGAACGGAGGGGCCGCCACCTACCCTTGCCCTCATGACCTCGATCGACCCCCGCACCCCCGTCCTCATCGGCGCCGGACAGGCCCTCCACCGGGCCGCGGGGCTCGACGACGCCCTCGACGCAACCACCCTGATGGAGCAGGCGATCCGCTCGGCCGCGGCCGATGCCGGGCTCGCCGACGTGCCCACGGTCGACGCCATCCGCGTCGTCGGTCTGCTCTGTCACCGCTACGGGAACCCGGCGTGGGTCGTCGCCCAGCGTCTCGGCCAGTCGCCGCGCGAACTCGCGGTGACGACCATGGGTGGCAACAGTCCGCAGACCCTCGTCAACACGACGGCCCTCCAGATCCAGCGCGGTGAGCTCGACATCGCCGTCCTCACCGGCGGCGAGGCGTGGAAGTCGCGTTCCCGTTTCCGCAAGCAGGGCGTCGAGCCCGGGTGGCCCGTCGCCCCGGCCGACTCGTACCCGACCCTGCTGGGCGAGGACCTCGTGATGAACCACGAGGCCGAGATCGCCCGCTCGATCACCATGCCCGTGCAGGTCTACCCGATGTTCGAGACGGCGATCCGCGCCCGGGCAGGCCGGACGCCCGAGGAGCACCTCGACGTGATCAGCGGTCTGTGGTCGCGCTTCAGCGATGTCGCCGCCGGCAACCCCTACGCCTGGTCGCGCACGGCGCTGACCCCCGAGCAGGTCAGGACCGCCGGTCCGTCGAACCGGATGATCGGCCTGCCCTACACCAAGTCGATGAACTCCAACCTCGACGTCGACATGGGCGCCGCGCTGATCATGTGCAGCGCCGAGCGCGCCGAGACACTCGGCGTGCCGCGCGACCGTTGGGTCTTCCCCCACTCCGGGAGCGACTGCCACGAGCACCAGTTCATCAGCCACCGCTGGTCGTTCGCCGAGACGCCCGCTGTCGAACTCGGAGGCCGACGCGCCCTCGAACTCGCCGGCCTCGGCATCGACGATGTCGACATCGTCGACCTGTACTCGTGCTTCCCCGCCGCCGTGCAACTCGGCGCCCAGAGCCTCGGCCTCTCGCTCGACGGTCAACTCACGCGCACGGGTGGGCTCTCCTTCGCCGGTGGCCCGTGGAACAACTACGTGATGCACGCCATCGCCACGGTCATGCGCGAACTCCGCGACGGGGTCGGGAGCAACGCCCTCGTCTGGGCCAACGGTGGCTACACGACCAAGCACGCGTTCGGCGTCTACGCCACCACTCCCCCGGCGGTCCCGTTCCGTCACGCCTACCCGCAGGACGAGATCGACGCCATGCCGCGTCGTGACCTCGCGCTGCCCGCCGATGCGGCCGGCAGCGCGACCATCGAGGCCTACACCGTCATGCACGACCGGGACGGACTCCCCGAGACCACGCTCGCCGCATGCCTGTTGGCCGACGGACGCCGGGCCTGGGGCACGAGCACCGACCGGGCACTGGCGGCCGCCGTGTGCGAGGGCGAGTGGGTGGGTCGCGGTGTCACGCTCGACGGCGAGGGTGCGCTGCACGCCGACTGAACGGCCGACTCGGCTCGTGTGGCAGGCTCACCGACCATGACACGACCGGCGATCATCCTCGACTGCGACCCGGGGCACGACGACGCGATCGCGATGGTCGTGGCGGGGCTCCACACCGATCTCGTCGGGATCACGACGGTCGCCGGGAACGCGCCGCTCTCGGCCACCACCCGCAACGCGATCATCGTGCGCGACATGCTCGGGCTCGGCACCCCGGTGCATTCCGGCGCCGAGCGGCCGATCGTCCAGCCTCCTCGCCATGCCGGATACGTCCACGGCGAGAGCGGCCTCGACGGAGCCGACCTGCCCGAGCCCAGCGGACCGCCCGAGAGCACCGACGCCGTCGGGTGGATCATCGAGACGTGCCGCGCCCAGGAAGGGATCTGGCTCGTCCCGACCGGACCGATGACCAACATCGGACTCGCCCTGCGCGCCGCACCCGACCTCGCCCGCCGCATCGCCGGGATCTCGCTGATGGGCGGGGGCACCTTCGGCAACCGCACCGCGGCCGCCGAGTTCAACATCTGGTGCGACCCGGAGGCCGCCGACGTCGTGTTCTCGTACGGCGGGCCGCTGATCATGTCGGGGCTCGACCTCACCCACCAGTTCCAGGCCGTCCCCCACCGCATCGACATGGTCAGGGCCCTGCCCGGACGGTTCGCCGCAGCGATCGCCGACCTCCTCGTCTTCTTCAGCCACACCTACACGAGCCGCCACCACGGTATCGGTGGTGCCGCCGTCCACGACCCGCTCGCCGTGATGGCACTCACCCACCCCGACCTGTTCACGAGCCGCGACGCACACGTCGAGGTCGAGACCCACGGCCTGCGGACCGCGGGCATGACGATCATCGACCAGCGCGACCTCAAGGAGGTCCCGCCGGGTAACTGCCAATGGCAGACCTCGGTCGACGCCGACACCGCGTGGCAGGTCGTCGTCGACGCCATCGCCCACTTCTCGGCCGCCGCCGGGACCGAGACAGGAGGTCAGCCGTGAAGGCAGCCGTGATGCAGGACTGGACGCTGCGCGTCGACGAGGTCCCCGATCCCACGCCCGGCCCGGGTCAGGTGCTCACGCGGGTACTCGCCTGCGGGATCTGCGGCAGTGACCTGCACATGCTCCAGCACGGAGCCGAGGTGCGGCGCGCCAACGAGGAACTCGCCGACGACGCTCCCGTCGACCCGATGTCGCCGAAGATGTTCGACCCGTCCGGACCCACCGTGATGGGCCACGAGTTCTGCTGCGAGGTGCTCGACCTCGGGGCCGGTGTCGGCAACCTGAAGGTCGGCGACATCGTCGTCAGCATGCCCGTCGCGTTCGACGGCTCCGGCGTGCATCCCATCGGGTACTCCAACACCTACAACGGTGGTTACGCCGAGCAGATGGTGCTCAACGAGATGCTCGCCCTGAAGGTGCCGTCCGGTCTCCCCGCAGAGATGGCGGCACTCACCGAGCCCCTCGCCGTCGGCGTGCATGCCGTCGCCAAGAGCCGG
>JBEBDM010000084.1:0-4542 GCA_041156905.1 Actinomycetota bacterium
GTCGGCGAGGGTCCACTGGGTGATCGCACTCGGCACCAACGACGTCGGCAAGGGGGCCGCAGGAACCTCCGGCTACCCGTGGCTGATCGGAGCGATGCGTGCATCTCTGGGAACTCTCACCGTCCCGGCGGTGTGGGTCGAGGTGCGCACGCTCCGGGGAGGCACTGTGCCGTACCCGGAGTGGGAGGATGCGTGGAACGTCGCCATCGGTGCGGGCGGATTCGAGAGTGCCGATTGGGCGGGGTTCATCGATTCCGCCGACGAACCTCGTCTGTTCATCACCGGTGACGACGTGCATCTCACCCCAGCAGGTGCCGATGCCCGCGCCAGCCTGATCCTCGCCGCTCTCCTCTCACCCTGACGCCCGACGCCAAGATCTCGGTACGCATAGTTCCGACATCCGGGACGATCCGCGCCGAGATCGGTGGGGTTAGGGTGGGGGTGTGGGGAAGGATGTGTGTCGGGGCGGGTTCTCGTGGCGCGAGGGGGCTGCGGATCACCGGAACGACGGGCCGCTGGCGGTCGTGCTGTTGCACGGGCTGACCGGGAGTCGGCTCTCGTGGGAACCCCAGCTCGACCATCTGGGCGAGCAGCGTCGCGTCGTGGCTTGGGACCTGCCGGGGTACGGCGAGTCCGAGCAACTCCCCGCACCGGTGTCCTTCACTGCCCTGGCCGACGCCGTCGCGCGTTTCTGCGACGTGCTGGGTGAGGAGCGGGTGCACCTCGTCGGGCTCTCGTACGGCGGGATGATCGCCCAGTACGCGGCCCATGCCCACCCGCAGCGGTTCGCCAGCCTGTCGCTGCTGGCCACCAGCCCGAAGTTCGGCCTCGACGGCACCCAGCCCGACGAGTGGCGGGCGGCCCGGCTCGCCCCGCTCGATGCGGGACAGGAGCCGATCGACTTCGCTCCGCGCGTGATGCGGGCGATCGCCGGTCCGCACATCAGCGACGAGGCCTACGACGGACAGGTCGCGGCGGCAGCCCGGGTTCCCTCGTGCGGTCTGCGCGTGTCGCTCGACGTGCTCGTCACCCACGACAGCCGCCCGCTCCTCGGCTCGATCACCGTGCCCACTCAGGTCGTCGTCGGCGAACTCGACGGCGAGACGCCGGTGGCCTACGCCACTGTTCTCTCCGAGGGCATTCCCGGATCGGTCCTCCACGTGGTCCCCGGCGCCGGCCACCTGCTCAACGTCGAGGCCCCTGAGGCTGTCGACACGCTCCTGATCCGTCACTTCGAGGCCACGGAGGCCGCATGACCACGCCCGACGGACTCCCGTCGTTCACCCGAGTCCTGTTCACCGACCTGCTCGGTCTCGCACACGGCAAGATCGTGCCATCGGAGCGCCTCGACGAGCCGTTCCACACCGCCATCACCGTGCTGTGCCAGGGGCTCGACCTCTCGCTGGTCGAGGTGGAGGGCTACGGGGTCGATGTCGGTTACCCCGATCTCGAGGCCGTGCCCGACCGGTCGAGCGTGCGTCGTGGCTGGCACGACGAGATGGCCGTCGCCGTCGCCTCGCTCGTCTACCCGTCCGACCAGCGGCCCATCCCGCTCGACGCGCGTGGGGCGCTGCAGTCGGTGATCGCCCGGCTCGCCGAGCGAGGTCTGCGTGCCCAGGTCGGGTTCGAGCTCGAGTTCTACCTCCTCGCGAATCCGGCGCACGTCGTCCCGATGGAGCGCCTCGCTGTTCCCGGCCACCGCGTGTACGGCACCGAGCGCGGTGCCGATCCGAGCGGCCTGCTGTTCGAGATCATCAAGCGAGCAGCGGCCGCGGGGATCGACATCGAAGGAGCGAACGCAGAGTTCGACGCGTCACAGGTCGAGATCCCGACCCGCTACCGCGACGCCCTTGGTGCGGCCGACGACTGCTTCCTGCTGCGCGAGATGTGTCGCGAGCTCGCGGAGGAGCGGGGGATGGGCGTGACCTTCATGCCGCGTCCGTTCGCCGATCGGGTCGGCAGTGGCCTTCACGCCAACATCTCGCTGGTCGATGCGTCGGGGACGAACGTCTTCGCCGACCCGTCGGAGCGGTACGGGCTCTCGCCGCTCGCGCTGAACTGCGTGGCCGGTCTGGTGGAGCACCACGAGGCGCTCGCCGCGATCGGTGCGCCGACGGTCAACAGTTACCGCCGTCTGCGTCCGGGGATGCTGTCGGGCTACTGGGCCAACTGGGGGATCGACAACCGGATCAGCACGGTGCGCATCCCGTCGGCCCGTGGTGCGGCGACCCGCATCGAGCACCGGATGGCCGACGGCACCGCGTCGTCGCACCTGCTCACGGCGGCTCTCCTCGCGGCGATGCTCGACGGGATCGAGCGTGGCCTCACGCCGGGCGACCCGCAGGAGGGCGACGGCGATGCCGCCCCGAACACAGAGCGTCATGCACCGCACTCGCTCCCCGAGGCGCTCGCCGCGCTGCGGGCCGACACCTATCTCGGCGACGTGCTGGGCCACGACCTCGTGCGCTGCTTCACGGCACTGCGCGAGGCCGAGTGGAACCGCTGGCTCGACACGGTGACCGACTGGGAACAGCGCGAGTACGGAAGGGTCTACTGATGGACATCTCTGGAATCGAACCGTTCGTCGCGGCGGCCGTGCAGGCGGCACCGGTGTTCCTCGACACCGACGCAACGGTCGGCAAGGTCGAGTCGCTCGCCCGTGAGGCAGCCTCGAAGGGAGCCCGCCTCATCGCCTTCCCCGAGGTGTTCGTGCCGGGCTACCCGTACTGGAACTGGACGATGACACCGCCTCAGGGCGGGCCGTGGTTCGAACGCCTCGCGCTCGCCGCGATCGAGGTCCCCGGTCCGGTGACCGACCGCCTCGGCGAGATCGCCAAGGCCTGTGATGCGTACCTCGTCATCGGCGTGAACGAGCGGGCTGCTCACAGCATCGCGACGCTCTACAACACGGTGCTCACGTTCGCCCCCGATGGCTCGCTGCTCGCGACGCACCGCAAGCTCGTACCCACGTGGGCCGAGAAGCTCACGTGGGCACACGGCGACGGGAGTTCGCTGAAGGTGCACCGCACCGACATCGGCCCGCTCGGCGTGCTGGCGTGCGGTGAGAACACCAACACGCTGGCTCGCTTCGCCCTGCTCGCGCAGGGTGAGCTCGTCCACGTGGCCAACTACATCTCCCTGCCCGTTGCGCCTGCCGACTACGACATGGTCGAGGCCATTAAGGTCCGCTCGGCGGCCCACTCCTTCGAGGGCAAGGTGTTCACGGTGGTGGCCTGCTCGACGGTGTCGCAGGAGATCATCGACATGGTGGCCGGGAACGACGAGCAGGCGCGGGCGATGCTGTCGCGACCCAACAGCGCGTTCTCCGGGATCATCGGTCCCGACGGACGTCTGATGGGGGAGGGGATCATCGACGTCGAGGGCATCGCCTACGCGGAGATCGACCTGCGCCGCTGCATCCAGCCACGGCAGATGCACGACATCGTCGGCCACTACAACCGCTTCGACGTGTTCGACCTCCGGGTCAACACGGCGTCGCAACACCCGGTCGACCTGAGTCCGTGGCCCACGGGTGATTCGCTGCCGACCAACGTGCGAGGAGGAGATCAGTGACGACTGACGCCACGTTCGACGACGACGTCGAGGGTCGCGCGAGGGTGCGCGACAACGACGAACTGCTCGCCTTCTACGACGAACTCGCCGAGCACGGAGCCGGCGCGCTCTGGACCGTCGCCAATGCGATCGAGCCGTGGGAGCCGGTGGCGCACTCGGTGCCGTTCATGTGGTCGTACGAGAAGCTGCGGCCGATGGTTCTGCGCTCGACGGAGCTCGTGCGGCCCGAGGATGCGGGCCGTCGAGTCGTCATGCTCCTCAACCCGCGGCGCCACGACGTCGCCGCCTCGGTCGGCTGGCTCTACTCCGGTATCCAGATCATGCTCGCCGGCGAACGTGCCTCGGCCCACCGGCACGGTGCGTCGGCCCTCCGTTGGATCCTCGAGGGTGAGGGCGCCTACACCATCGTCGACGGGGAGAAGGCCCGACTCGCAGCCAACGACTTCGTGATCACTCCTCACGGCACGTGGCACGAGCACGGCAGCGAGGGCACATCGGGTCCGGTGATCTGGCAGGACGGACTCGACATCCCGCTCGTGAACGCCCTCGAGGCCAACTGGTACCAGGTCCACCCCGACCTCCATCAGGCCCTCGTCGGCGTCGTCGACCGCTCGCCGGCCGAGTTCATGTCGGCAGGAGTCCTGCCCGTCGATGCCCGGACCTGGAACCGTCCGTACTCGCCGCTGCTGCGCTACCCGTGGGAGCGGAGTTACGAGGCGTTGCTCGCGCTCTCGCGTTCGAACGCCGGCTCCGAGTTCGACGGTCACGTGTTGCGGTACTGCAACCCGGTGAACGGTGCCGACGTGATGGCCACGATGGGCGCACAGCTGCAGCGCCTCGACGGGGGACAGGCGACGAAGGCCCACCGTCACACCGGCAACTCGATGGTCACCGTCGCCAAGGGCCGCGGCCACTCGATCATCGGTGGTCAGCGCTTCGACTGGCGCAAGGACGACGTCTTCTGCATCC
>JBEBDM010000085.1:0-2971 GCA_041156905.1 Actinomycetota bacterium
GATCTCGTTGAACCCGGCAGCCACCACTCGACGAGGCGTGTTGCACGGTGCCACCACACGCACGACCCCGGAGGCATCGGCGAACGTCGCCACGTCGACGGGTTCCGACACGAGGCTGAGCAGACCGTCACCGATCCAGTCGAGGCACGACATGGCCGTCGTCGGATCGTTGATCGCCGGCGACAGCGCACGCAATGCGATCTCGACGTACTCGGCGAAGGCGTACTCGAGGTCTTGCTCCATCGTCCGACGAGCCCCGGCCACCACGGCCCTCTGCACCGCAGCCGTCGATCGCTCCCCGAGCGGAACACTGCACAGCGCGACGGGACGCCCGGCATGGACGAAGGAACCCGCACGCGTCGTGAGCGCGATCACGCCACCCTCTGCGGCGGCGAGATCGGCGAGGGCCCGATACTCGATGCACTGGACGTAACCCGACACGAGTGAGGGGATCTCGAACCACCCTGCCGTCTCGATCGGGTAGGGCGTGGTCGAGGCAGCCTTCGCAGCGAGATCACGTTGGGCCTGGATCGCCTGCGACAACTCGGCAGCGATGTCGACGAGCGTGTTCCCCACCTGGATCGACGAACTCGTGTCGTGCACGAACCGCACGAGGTGCGCGGTGGCCACCAGCACGAGGATGATCGCCGTCCATGTCGACACGCGCGGGACGAACGAGGCGTCGTCGGCTCGCAGCGTCGTGCTGAGGGTCACGATCGAGTAGACGAACACGGCGATGAACGACCCGATCACCGTCTGGGTCGTCCGTCGGCGGATGAAGTTCACCACGAGGCGCGGGCCGAAGTTGTCGGCCACGAGCGACAGCACGACCATCGTGAGTGACACGACGAGGCCCACCACCGTGATCGTCGCTCCCGACAGGGTTGCGAGGATCGTGGTGCTGTCGTCACCCGACATCCGCAGCATCCGCGGCACCGAGTCGAGGCGGCCCTGCAGGTGGTGGTCGAGAGTCAACGTGACGGCTGCCAGCACCAGCACCCGGAGCGAGAAGCGCAGCGGCGAGCGCCAGACCGCCGTCCCGAGCTCGGTCTCACGGCTCCGGGGGCGCAGGAAGCGGGTGGCCACGGCCGCACACTAGCGACGAGGCGGTACCGTTCGGGGCCGGAACACGGAGAACCGATGAGCGACACCCCTGCACCCACTCCCGCCGCCACGCCGCCCGCCGCAGCGAACTTCGTGCGCGACCTCGTGCGTGCCGACATCGAGGCCGGCACCTTCGGCGGCCGGGTCCAGACCCGCTTCCCACCGGAGCCGAACGGGTACCTGCACATCGGCCACGCGAAGGCGATCGTGGTCGACTTCGGCACGGCCGCTGAGTTCGGTGGGTTGTGCAAGCTCCGCTTCGACGACACCAACCCGGTCACCGAGGAGACCGAGTACGTCGATGCGATCGTCGACGACGTCCGCTGGCTCGGCTTCGAGCCCACCGGCGACCCTGTGTACGCGAGCGATTACTTCGAGCAGCTCTACCAGTGGGCCGAGCACCTGATCGGCGCGGGCCTCGCCTATGTCGACGACCAGGATGCCGAGACGATCAGCGCCCAGCGCGGTGGCTACGGCAAGCCGGGCGTCGAGAGCCCCCACCGCTCACGGACTCCCGAGGAGAACCTCGACCTCTTCCGTCGCATGCGGGCCGGCGAGTTCGCCGACGGAAGTCGCGTGCTCCGCGCCAAGGTCGACATGCAGCACGAGAACATGCAGATGCGCGACCCGGTGATGTACCGCATCCGTCACGAGCACCACCACCGCACCGGCGACGCGTGGGTCATCTACCCGACCTACGACTGGGCGCACGGCCAGAGCGACGCCATCGAGGGTGTCACCCATTCGCTGTGCACTCTCGAGTTCGACAGCCACCGCCCGCTGTACGACTGGTACCTCGATCACCTCCCGCTCACCGGCGACCAGCCCCGCCAGACCGAGTTCGCACGCCTCGAGCTCACCTACACGGTCACCTCCAAGCGCCGCCTCCTCACGCTCGTCAACGACGGCATCGTCGAGGGCTGGGACGACCCGCGCCTGCCCACGCTGCGCGCCCTGCGTCGCCGCGGTTACCCCGCCAGCGCGATCCGCGAGTTCTGCACATTCGTCGGCGTGGCCAAGACGAACAGCCGTCACGCGATCGAGTTGCTCGAGTCGTTCATCCGTAACGAGCTCAACCGCACTGCACAGCGACGCATGGCCGTGCTGCGGCCCGTCCGCCTCGTCATCACGAACTGGCCCGAGGGCCACGTCGAGAAGGTGACGCTGCAGAACAACCCGGAGAATCCCGACGACGGGACCCGCGAGGTCGAGTTCGGCGGCGAGCTGTTCATCGAGGCCGACGACTTCATGGCCGAGGCGCCGCCGAAGTACTACCGGCTCACGCCCGGTGCCGAGGTCCGCCTGCGCGGTGCCTATTTCGTGACCTGCACCGGCTACGTCACCGACGAGGCCGGCAACGTGACCGAGGTCCACGCCACGTACGACCCGGCCACCTCCGGCGGTCAGGCTCCCGACGGTCGCAAGGTGAAGGCCACCATCCACTGGGTGAGCACCGCTCACGCCGTCGACATCGAGGCCCGTCTCTACGACCGGCTGTTCTCGGCAGAGATCCCCGGCGAGCGCACCGGCGACGCCTTCGACGACCTCAACCGCGACTCGCTCGAGGTCGTGCACGCCAAGGCCGAGGCATCACTCGCCACCGACCCACAGGGCGCTGTCGTCCAGTTCGAGCGGCTCGGGTACTTCCACCACGACCCCGCCCAGCACGGCCTGTTCCACCGCACGGTGGGCCTCAAGGACGAGTGGGCCAACGTCCAGAAGCGCGCCAAGTAGGCGACGCGCCCACTCGCCGTGCGGGCGGGTGAACTCGACTCAGTCGTCGAGCGAGAGCCAGGCGTCGTTCGTGGTGTCGCGACGAGCGGTGTGCCAACGGCGGCAACCGCTCTCGTGGAACCAACGCTCGAAG
>JBEBDM010000086.1:0-6458 GCA_041156905.1 Actinomycetota bacterium
CGGCGGCGAGCAGGTCGCGGCAGGCAACGAAGTCGGTGCACTTCTCGCCACCGGTGGTGACGTCGAGGATCTTGCTCGCGTGAGCGATGCCGTCGTCGCCGGCGGCCTCGGTGGCCAGGGCGATGATGATGACGGCGTCGTAGGTCTCGGCGGCGTAGTTGTAGTCGGTGAGGCCTTCACCCGACGGAACCGTCAGGACGCGGTCCTTGAAGTCCTGGGCCAGCTCCGGGGGGAGGGGCGTGGTGCCCTTCATCCCGGCGAGCTCGCCGCCGGCAGCCGGAGCGCCGGTGGTCTCGACAGCGCCGGTCGTCTCGACAGCAGCGGCCGTGGTCTCCACGGCAGCGGCGGTCGTCTCGACGGCCGTCTCGGTGTCATCGCCGCACGCCGTGGCGACGAGCGCCAGGCCCACGAGCAGTGCGCCAACGCGGCGCACCTTGGTCTTCTGCATTGGGTTCTCCCCCTAGGAGGCCGGGTCGCGGGTGCGGCCCGGGATGTGCAAGGACACCGATGTTAGTGACAAATGTGGCGGTGCGTCCACCAGGAGCGGGTCGTTTCCGTGACGGCACGACTACGGTCTCGTTCATGAGCCAGCCCGATGACGAGGTCCTGTACGAGGTCCGCGACCACATCGCGACCATCACGCTGAACGCCCCGGGGCGGATGAACACCATCTCCGGGCAGATGCTCGACCAGCTTGCCGAGCGCCTCCTGGAGGCCGATCGCGACCGTGACGCCCGGGTGATCGTGCTCACGGGGGCCGGGAAGGCGTTCTGCGCCGGGCTCGACATGGCGGCCCAGGCCGGTGCCAAGTCGGGCCAACTGGGTGGTCTCAGCAACGGGGACGAGTCGGTTCCGGGCGAACTCGACCTGCGCACCACACCCCCCACGGTGCTGCACAACCTCGACACGCCCACGATCTGTGCCCTCAACGGCGGTGCAGCGGGCTACGGACTCGACATCGCCCTCGGCTGTGACATCCGGATCGCCTCGACGGCCGCCAAGCTCAACCCGGGCTTCGCCAAGCGCGGCATCCTCCCCGAGAGCGGCGGGACGTGGCTCCTGCCGCGGATCGTCGGATACGCCAAGGCCGCCGAGATCGCCTTCACGGGCCGGGTTCTCACGGCGGAGCAGTCGCTCGAGCTGGGCCTCGTGAACCACGTCGTGGCCCCCGAACTGTTCAGTGATGCCGTGCGCGAGCTGGCGGGCGAGATCGCCGCCAACGCCCCGCTGGCGGTCCGGGCCATCAAGAGGATGATGCGGGCGGCCGAGACCGAGACCTTCGACCAGAACGTCCACCACGTGTTCCTCCAGCTTCTCCCGCTCCTGCGGACCGACGATTTCCGCGAGGGCGTGTCCGCCTATCTCGAGAAGCGCCCGCCGAACTTCTCCGGACGCTGACGTGGCCCTCGCGCCGGTGGAGATCAGGGTCGGGTTCGCTCCCGGCGACGGGTCGACCTTGTTCGTCGACGCCGTCGACACGGACGGCTCGGTGCTCGCCTCCGGATCGTGGCGGGCCTCTTCCGGGGCTCCGCTCGGTGGGGTGCTCGACGAACTGCTCGGTGCGGTCGACGCCGTCGCTTCGCTCGTCCGGATCATGCCCGCACCCGGTCTGGTCGCCGTCGACGCCGAGGGGAGCCCGATCCACCCGGCCCTCGTCGGCGCCTCGCCGTCGACCGAACCCGACGCCGGGTGGCTCGCCGGCCGACTCCCCGGGCGGGTCGACGACTGGGTGGCCGCGGTGGGAGCGGCTCCGTCGTCCGACTGGATGCTGGCCAAGCTGTCGTGGCTGCACCGCAGCGACGCCGAGGCATGGCAGCGGATGGCGGTGGCACTAACCCCTGCCGCGTGGCTGGTGGCGTCGCTCACCGGCCGCTCCGTCACGGTCGAGGCGGATGCCGTCGCGACCGGTTGCTGGAACCCGGGCGGGTGGCGGTTCGACCTGTTGGCGATCGTCGACGGCGACCGCGACTGGAGCGAGGCGGTTCCTGCCATCGCCGATCCTGACGCCCCGGCCGTGGGCACGTGGCGGTCGGTCAAGGTCGTCGTCGGCTGAGACCGGAGCGACACCGATGACCAGCGCAGCGTCCGACGAGGGCCCCGAGCGGCCGGACCCGTCCGTGGACTCGACGCCGGACCTGACCGACGACCCGTTCGCCCTGCTCGGAGTGGCCCTGACCGCCTCGGTGGCCGATCTCGCCGCAGCCCGACGTCGGCTGGCGCGGTCGCTGCACCCGGACGCCGGAGGCGACGCGGTGGCCATGCAGCGCCTGAACGCGGCCTACGAGCTGGCCCTCGCCGTCGTGCGGGCCGTCGAGGAGGCCGGGCCGGTGGAGGAGCCAGCGCCCGAACCGGCTCCCGAACCTGCCCCGGTCGTCACCGATCCACGCGTGACGTCGCGTCGTCGGCCCGGGTTCGGGCGGCCGCCGAGGGGTCGGGTCGATCGCGACGCGCCGTCGTTCACGATCGAGGCGCTCCCTGCGGAGGCGTTCGAGGCACTGTTGATCGTCGTGTCGTGGTCGGGAGAACTGCTCGTCGACGATCCGCCCTACATGATGGAGGTGTTCCTCCAGGAGCCCGAGCCGTGCTGGTGCCGGATCGACCTGCTGCCCGAGGCGGGTGGCTCGACGGTGAACCTGACCGTGGTCTCGCCGGTCGAGGGGCGGCCTGCTCCCGACGCCGAGTCGGTGCGTGACCACCTGATCGCGCTGCTCGGCCAGCTCGCCTGACCCTGCGCCCCGGGCGTCACCCGGTCAGCGGTGAGCAGCCTTGACGAGCCGGTCACGCACTGCGTGGCCGAGCCCCTCGGCGGGCGGGAGGACGGCGATGATCGTGGTGGCTCCCGAGAGGTCGGCGGCACGCAGGTCGGCGTAGAGCGAGCGGGCGTACGACGCGAGGTCGGCCCCGTGGTCGACGATCACCGATCCGGGGGTGGCGTCCGCCAGCCGAAGCGCCTCGTCGCCCGAGGAGACGAGGACCACCTGCGCATCCGGCGCGTAGTGACTGGCCAGCATGCCCGGGGCCCTGCTCGGGCCCGACGCCTCGGGGGCGACGCCGTCGGTACCGAGGAGTGCGGCGACCTGTTCCGCGCTGATCCCGCCCGGTCGGAGGACCTGCGCAGGCTCGACGGTGCAGTCGACGATGGTGCTCTCGACACCGACGGGGCACGGCCCGCCGTCGAGGACGTAGTCGACGGCGTCACCGAGGTCGGCGGCGACGTGGGCTGCCGTGGTGGGGCTCACGCGACCGAAGCGGTTGGCCGACGGCGCGGCGAGGCCGCCACTGCCACCGGACGCCCTGAACCGGGTCAGCAGTGCGGTGGCGAGCGGGTGGGCGGGAACCCTGACTCCCACGGTGGGCCGCCCACCCGTGACGACGTCGAGGACGCGTGCGGCACGGGGGACCAGCAGGGTCAGCGGCCCGGGCCAGCATGTCTCGGCCAGCACGGCTGCGCTGTCGGGGATCTCGGAGGCCCATTCCCCGAGCAGGCCGGCCTCGGCCACGTGGACGATGAGCGGGTGGTCGGCGGGCCGTCCCTTGGTCGCGAACACCGAGCGCACGGCCCGTTCGTCGTCCGCGTCGGCGGCGAGGCCGTACACGGTCTCCGTGGGGAGTGCGACGAGGCCACCGTTGCCGATCACCTCGAGGGCTCGGTCCACCGACGTCCCGATCTCGGGGCGCCCCGAACGGTGGTGGCTGGTCATCGCCGGGTCACCCGGGGATCGCGTCGAGGAAGCCGAGTGCGGCGTCGATGAACCCGAAGGCCTCCGGGGTGGCGAAGTGGTCGACGTTGCGGAGGGTCACGAGACGCGCCGAGGGGAGGGCCTCGGCGAGCGGCTCGCCGGGCCCGGCGAAGTCCTTGTCGCCGATCACCACGAGGGTCGGGCAGGTCGCTCCAGCGAGGTCGGCGGCGGTCAGCGGGGTGCGGCGACGCCGCATGATGGCGGCGAGCGCCACCGGGTCGTTGCCGGGCTGGTGGGCATAGTGGGCAAAGGCCTGGGCGGTCGTGTCGTCGTCGGCCGCCCGCCCCTCGACGGCGGAGGCGATCCGCTCTCCGGAACCGTCGTCGGGCTCGAGGACGTTCTTGCCGATGCCGGCGAGCACCAGCCGACGGAACCTGTGCGGCTCGGTGCAGGCGGTGCGGAGAAGTGTCATGGCCCCGAGGGAGAAGCCGATCGCGTCGACCGGGCCGTCGGGGAGGCACTCGCGCACCCTGGCCGTGAGATCGGCGTAGGCCTCCGGATCGTGGGGGCGGGGAGCAGTCCCGTGCCCGAGGAGGTCGATCCCGATCACCTCGCGTCCGGCATCGCGGAGCAGTTCGGCGACCCCGCTGCGCTGCCAGGTCGACTCGAACGACCCGCCCCAGCCGTGGACCATGACGACGGGGCCCGAGAACCCGGGCTCGGCGGGGGAGGAGAGGGGGTCGGTCGGCACGGCCTCCACGGTAGCCGTGCCCCCTGCCGGTAGCATTGTGCGGCTTCATCGGCGACCTACGAAGGCAGATGCGATGCGATTCATCGGGAGTCCCCCGCCCTACGACCTCACCTACAGCGACGTGTTCATGGTTCCGTCGCTGTCCGACGTCCCGTCGCGCTTCGACGTCGACCTCTCGACCCCCGACCTGATCGGCACGACGATCCCGGTGGTGGTCGCCAACATGACCGCCGTGGCTGGTCGTCGCATGGCCGAGACCGTCGCCCGCCGGGGTGGGATCACCGTGCTTCCGCAGGACATCCCCCTCGACGTGATCGAGACCGTGGTGCAGTACGTCAAGTCGCGCCACCTCGTCTACGACACCCCGATCACGCTCACGAGCAGCCACACCGTCGGTGATGCCCTCGGCCTGATCCACAAGCGGGCCCACGGTGCGGTCGTCGTCGTCGACGCAGCCGGCCGTCCCGAGGGGATCTTCACCGAGCACGACGCCGCGGGCTTCGACCGCTTCACCCAGCTCAAGAACGTCATGTCACGCGAACTCGTCGTGATCGAGGACGGAGCCGAGCCGGGCGACATCTACGAGCGGCTGAGCATCTCGCGTCTGTCGGTGGCGCCGGTCGTCGACTCCGACGGTCGCCTGATCGGGTGCGCCACGCGCAAGGGAGCCGTGCGCAGCACGATCTACCGCCCGACGGTCGACGCACAGGGCCGCCTCAAGGTCGGCGCTGCGGTGGGCATCAACGGCTCGCCGGCCGACAAGGCCCGGGCGTTGCTGGCCATGGGCGCCGACGTGCTCGTGATCGACACCGCCCACGGACACCAGAGCCGCACGCTGCGCGCCATCGAGGCCGTGCGCTCGGTGGCCCCGACCGTGCCGATCGTCGCGGGCAACGTGGTCACCGCCGAGGGAACCCGCGACCTCATCGCCGCTGGCGCCGACATCGTCAAGGTCGGAGTGGGCCCGGGCGCGATGTGCACGACGCGCATGATGACCGGCGTCGGACGGCCGCAGTTCAGCGCCGTGCTCGACTGCGCCGCCGAGGCCGCCCGCCACGGCAAGCACATCTGGGCCGACGGTGGAGTGCGTCACCCGCGTGACGTGGCCCTGGCCCTCGCCGCCGGCGCGGCCAACGTGATGTTCGGCAGCTGGCTGGCCGGTACCTACGAGTCGGCAGCCGACACCCTGCGCGGTCCCGACGGTCGGCTCTACAAGGAGTCGTTCGGCATGGCCAGCAACCGGGCCGTCAAGAGCCGCACCCGTTCGGAGACCCCGTTCGAGCGTGCCCGCAAGGAGCTCTTCGAGGAGGGCATCAGCACCTCGCGCATGTACCTCGACCCCGAGCGACCGGGTGTGGAGGACATCATCGACGACATCGTCGCCGGTGTGCGTTCGTCGTGCACCTACGCCGGTGCGGCCACCATCGGCCAGTTCCACGACAAGGCCCTCGTCGGCGTGCAGAGCGCGGCCGGCTACAGCGAGGGCATGCCGGTCGGCACCAGCTGGTGAGCGGGGAACGGCACGACGGATGAGGGTCATCGCCATCGACGGTCCGGCCGGGGCCGGGAAGAGCACGATCGGGAAGGTCCTCGCGACGCGCCTCGGCCTCGAGTACCTCGACACCGGGGCGATGTACCGTGCCGTCACGTCGGCGGCGCTCCACGCCGGCCTCGACCTCGACGACACCGAGGCAGTGGCCGCTCTTGCCCGTGCCTGCGAGCTGGAGGTCGGTGCGACGGGTGTGCACGTCGACGGCCGCGACGTGACCACCGAGATCCGCGGAACCGTCGTGACCTCGAATGTCAGCAAGGTTGCCGCCAACAGCGGTGTGCGCACCGAGATGCGCGCTCGGCAGCGGGCGTGGGCGGAGGAGCGCGGTGGCGGCGTCATCGAGGGTCGCGACATCGGGACCGTCGTGTTCCCCGACGCCGAACTGAAGTTGTTCCTCACGGCCTCGCCCCGGGTGCGCGCCGAGCGTCGAGTCGCCCAGTCGGGCGGCGACGTCGACGAGATCGAGCGCTCGATC
>JBEBDM010000087.1:0-2667 GCA_041156905.1 Actinomycetota bacterium
GGCACGCACGCGCACGGCAGACCGGCGAAGGTCGCGTGGATCGTGACCTCCATCCAGCGGTGGTACGTGTCCATCGTCCGGCCAGCGATCTCCTTGGGCCAGTGCCACTCCGCGGGGAACGGCCAGGTCTGCGCGGACGGGAGCGCGAGGACGTCGAACCCGTCACCGAGATGACCGGCGCGGATCAGAGACGTGAGGGCGGTGAAGAACTTCGTGCGTGTCACGGCCGCTTTGTTGAGGTCGGCGGCGCTGAGGCGTCGTCCCTCGTCGACTTCCCAGAGGATCTCGGGCTTCAGGAGTTCGCGGCCACGCGGCATGTCGGCGAGGATGCCGAGGCCACCCGACACGCCGAACTGCCGCCAGGTGATCCACGCCTTCCAGAGCTCGTCGTGGGAGAAGGGGAGCGCGATCGGCACGATCTCGGCACCGGCCGCAGCCCACGTGGCGAGCCGCGCCTCGCACGTGGCGATGACACCCGGCTCGGTCGCGAGATGGCCACCGAGGTCGGCCAGCCAGCCGATGCGCACCCCGGCGAGCGGGGCGTCGGGGTCGGGAGTGGCGAGCGTTCGGCGAGCATCCTCGAGCGTGTCGAAGGCGTCGATCCGGCCGTCGACGGCGAGCGGGTCGCGCCTGTCCCAGCCGGCCTGGATGCCGAGGAGCATCGCGGTGTCGAGCACGTCGCGACCCATCGGCCCCTCGGTGCCCATCGTGGCGATGTACGAGTCGCGGATCGGCAGCGAGGCGACACGGCCCTGCGACGGGCGGAAGCCGACGACGCCGTTCCAGCCGGGAGGGTTGCGCAGCGAGCCCATGTAGTCGCTGCCGTCGGCCACGGGGAGCATGTGCAGGGCGAGGGCCACCGCTCCGCCACCGCTGCTGCCACCTGCCGAGCGGGTCGGGTCGACCGCGTTCAGCGTGGTACCGAACACCGGGTTGTAGGTGTGCGAGCCGAGACCGAACTCGGGGACGTTGGTCTTGCCGATGATGATCGCCCCGGCGCCGCGCATCCGCTCGACCACGATCGCGTCGCGTGCGGGGACGTTGTCGGCGAGCATGGGTGAGCCGCCCGTCGTGCGCAGGCCCTTGGTGTCCGCGAGATCCTTCACCGCGAGGGGGAACCCGTGCATCCAGCCCCGGGAGAGTCCGGCCGCGAGCTCGGCGTCGCACTGGCTGGCCTCCGCCATGAGCGACTCACGGTCGCGCAGGCTGACGATCGCGTTGTGGCGCGGGTTCAGCGTCTCGATGCGATCGAGGTAGGCGGTCATCACCTCGGCGCACGTGACCTCGCCCGCGTGGATGGCGACGGAGAGAGCGGCGCCGCCGAGAGCGGTGATGTCGTCGTTGGTCGTCATGCGGGGACGTCCTGGTGGGGCGGGGTGTGGTGCGGAGACAAGGCCCGGATTATCGCACCTCGGCGCTCGGCGGGCCGTTCCGATGCTCGTTGTCATGGTGTCCGCCCTCGCAGGTCGCGGTGTCCGTAGGGTGGGAGGGTGACGACCCTGACCGAGCCGACCGCCCTGCGCTCGGTGCGCTATCGCGTGGGCGGTCTGGCGCTCGGCATCACGTTCGTGGGCCTCGGCATCGCCCTCATGGTGCGGGCCCGCCTCGGGGTGGCGCCTGGTGACGTCCTCAACACCGGTGGCTCGGAGAAGTTCGGGATCGGCGTGGGGACCATGGGTTGGGTCAACGCCGGTGTCATGGCGCTGATCGCCGTGGTGCTCCGTCGGCCGCCGCAATGGGGCACGCTGATCGGGGCCGTGATCGTCGGGCAGATGGTCAACTGGTTCCTGCAGTTGATCGACGCCCCGACCTCGATGTGGGCTCGTGTGGCGATGCTCGTGGTCGGCCTCGGGATCCTGTACCCGGCCATCGCCGTCGGTGTCGCCTCGAACCTCGGTACCGGGCCGATCGAACTCGTGATGCTCGGGCTCCACGACAAGGGCATGGGGATGCAGACCGCACGCTGGCTGATCGAGGGGCTGATGCTGCTCGCCGGGATCCTGCTCGGCGGTGACTTCGGCGTGATCACGATCGTCTTCGTCCTGATCACCGGCCCGGTGCTCGCCCGGCTCATTCCGCCGGCCGCCCGGCACATGGGGACCATCCACCTGACCCTCTGAACGGGGAGCCGTCGGACGGGTCGACGAGCCGCCGCCGTGCTGGGGCTGAGGGCGACGGGATTTCCGGTACGAGTGTTCCGACCGCCGACCGGCCGCTGCGTAGCATGGCGGGAGTCTCGACCCGGGGGAGCACGCCGATGGACATCACCGACTTCTCGATGGACCTGTTCAGCCTGAAGGGCAAGAACGCCATCGTCACCGGCGGCAACACCGGCCTCGGGCAGTCGTTCGCCCTCGCGCTCGCCAAGGGCGGCGCGAACGTGCTGGTCCCGAGCATCATGGACGACGACGGCACCACCGGCCCGATGATCGAGGCGTGCGGAACCCGGTACGAGTACATGCGCGCCGACATCACCGAGGACGGCACCTGCGAGCGGATCGTCGACGCCTGTGTCGACCGTTTCGGCTCGGTCGACATCCTCATCAACAGCGCCGGTATCTGCCCGATGGCCGAGGTGCTCGAGTTCGGACGCTCGCAGTGGGACGCGACGGTGAGTGTCAACCTCACTGCTGCGTTCGAGATGAGCTACGAAGTCGCCAAGAAGAT
>JBEBDM010000088.1:0-3445 GCA_041156905.1 Actinomycetota bacterium
GGAGGCGACGACTCGACATGGGCGGCAGTCTGACACGCCCCTGTACGCCGAATCCCCACCGGGCGGCCAGAATGGGCGGGTGATCCAGACCGACATCTCGCTCGAGGCGATGCTCGCCGACCTCGAACTGCTCGTGAACACCGAGTCGACCTCGCTCCACCTCGACCTCCTCGACACCTCGGCCGAGGCGGTGGCCACGGTGATGGAGCGTCGCCTCGGCAGCCGGCCCCAGATCATCCCCTCGCCAGCGGGTCCGCACGTGCTGTGGAGCGCGGGCGGTACGCCTCGCGTCCTGCTCGTCGGACACCACGACACGGTCTTCCCCGTCGGCTCCGTGGCGGCGCGTCCGTTCACGCGCGACGGCAACAAGGCCACCGGCCCCGGCATCTTCGACATGAAGGCTGGCATCGTCCAGGCGGTGCACGGTGTGGCAGCACTCTCGCCCGAACAGCGCGCTGGGGTGGAGATCCTCATCACCGCCGACGAGGAGGTCGGCAGCAACCACTCGCGCGAACTGATCGAGCGTCGCGCCATCGCCTGCGGTCACGTGCTCGTGTTCGAGGCGAGTGCCGACGGTGGTGCCATCAAGATCGCCCGCAAGGGAACGGGTACCTTCGAGGTCGTCGTGCACGGCAAGGCCGCGCACGCCGGACTCGAGCCGTGGAACGGCGTGAACTCGATCACCGCGCTCGCCGAACTCGTCGGTCAGATCGTGACCTTCGCCGACCCGGCCACGGCGACCACGGTGACCCCCACGGTCGTCGCGGGTGGTACGGCCGACAACGTGGTGCCGGCCCAGACCCGCCTCGCCGTCGACGTGCGTGTCGAGCAGGCGGGCGAGGACGCTCGTCTCGATGCGGCGTTCGCCGGACTCACCACCACTGTTCCCGGTGCGACCATCGAGATCCTCGGCGGACTCAACCGTCCCCCGATGCCGATCGGTTCGGCCGGGCGCCTGTTCGACCTCGCCCAGGAGGCAGCCGCCGCGATCGGGATCGGTCCGCTGCAGGGAGTCGCGGTCGGTGGCGGCAGCGACGGCAACTTCACCGCGGCCCGCGGTGTCCCCACGCTCGACGGCATGGGTGCGGTGGGCGGCGGCGCACACGCCGACCACGAGTGGATCGACGTCGAGGCGATGCGAGAGCGAGCCGCGCTGCTCGCGGCGCTCCTCCCGCTGATCTGACGACCCGTCGCCCATGAGCGACGAGCCGGGGTGACGAGTCCGTTTACTCGCCCGACTCGAGCGACATCAGGCTGCCCGCGCCGAGCGTTCCCGCGCTGCGGTACACGTCGAGCTTGGAGCGGCTGTCGTCGATGTCGAGGTTGCGCATCGTGAGCTGACCGATGCGATCGAGGGGACCGAACGCGGCGTCCTCGACCTTCTCCATGCTGAGACGCTCGGGCGCGTACGTGAGGTGCGGGCCGGTGGTGTCGAGCAGCGTGTAGTCGTCGCCACGACGCAGACGCAGGGTGACCTCGCCGGTCACGGCAGCGCCGACCCAGCGCATCAGCGGCTCGCGCAGCATCAGGCTCTGCGGGTCGAACCAGCGTCCCTCGTACAGCAGTCGACCGAGGCGCCGACCCATGGTGCGGTAGTTCTCGATCGTGTTCTCGTTGTGGATCGCGGTGACGAGACGCTCGTAGGCGATGTGCAGGAGGGCAAGGCCGGGCGACTCGTAGATGCCGCGGCTCTTGGCCTCGATGATCCGGTTCTCGATCTGGTCGCTCATGCCGAGACCGTGGCGACCACCGATGACGTTGGCCTCCATGACGAGGTCGACCTGCGAGGCGAACTCCTGGCCGTTGATCGCGACGGGCCAGCCCTCGTGGAAGCGGATGGTGACGACCTCGGGAGCGATGGCGACGTCGTCGCGGTAGTGGGCGACGCCCATGATCGGCTCGACGATGTCCATGCCGCTGCTGAGTTCCTCGAGCAGCTTGGCCTCGTGCGTGGCGCCCCAGATGTTGGCGTCGGTGCTGTACGCCTTCTCCTTGCTGGCACGGTACGGAAGGTTGCGCGTGGTGAGGAACTCGCTCATCTCGGCGCGGCCACCGAGCTCGGTGACGAACTGCTCGTCGAGCCACGGCTTGTAGATGCGCAGCGCCGGGTTGACCAGCAGGCCGTAGCGGTAGAAGCGCTCGATGTCGTTGCCCTTGTAGGTGCTGCCGTCACCCCAGATGTCGACGCCGTCCTCCTGCATCGCCCGCACGAGCAGCGTGCCGGTGACGGCACGGCCGAGCGGCGTGGTGTTGAAGTAGGTCTTGCCAGCCGTGGTGATGTGGAACGCGCCGCACTGCAGGGCGACGAGCCCTTCATGGACGAGCTCGGTACGGCAGTCGATCAGCCGGGCGGCCTCGGCGCCGTACTGCTGGGCGCGGGCGGGCACACCGGGAAGGTCGTCCTCGTCCTGCTGGCCGAGGTCGGCGGTGTAGCAGTAGGGAACGGCACCCTTCTCGCGCATCCACGCAACCGCAGCAGAGGTATCGAGCCCGCCGCTGAACGCGATGCCCACGCGCTCGCCCACGGGAAGGGAGGTCAGCACCTTCGACATGGGGAACGACGCTACCCAGCGCGGCGCAGCATTCCGGCGAACGAGGCCACCGAAACCGCCAGTCCTGCGCCCGCGAGCAGGAACTCGACGGCTGCATAACGGGGCTGTCCGGAGAGGTCGAAAGCCGCGACGACGGCGCACACGGCGGCACCGACGATGCCCCATAACGGGAGGAGTCGGCGGTGCACCAGCCCCTCGACCACGAGCACGAGCGGGGCGACGAAGGGGATGAGGTTCACGAGCAGCAATCGCGGCTCGGGCTCGGGACCGAGCCACCACGTGGGGAACCCGGTGGTGCGTGAGCTGGTCCAGATCGCGGCGAACCCGCACAGGATCCCGAACCAGCCGAGGCAGAACACGGCGGTCCAGGCGGGGGTCAGCTCGCCGGCCCGCGGCACGCGCCGTTCGGCAGCGATGTCGAGGATGTCGGCGGGCTCGGAGTCGAGCGATTCGTCGGAGGCATCGACTGGAACGCCCGCACGCCCGAGGGCCGGGTCGTCGGAGGCGTTCGCGGACGCAGACTCCGGCTCGGGGGGCATCGGGAGCGACATCACCGGCGAGGGTACCGTCTGCCGTGGAGCAGGTGGGGGCACCGACTACCGTGTCGCCCGTGACCGGAGAGCCCTTCCGCAAGTTGAGCATCTTCTTCCCGATGTGGAACGAGGAGGCCTACATCCACCGTGCGGTGGGCTATGCGAAGGAGGAGTGCGAGGCTCTCATGGCCCGCGGTGAGATCCTCGACTACGAGCTCATCGTCGTCGACGACGCCAGCACCGACTCGACCCCGCAGCTCGCCGACGCCCTCGCTGCCGCCGATCCGCACGTGCGTGCGGTGCACCACCCTGTGAACCGCAAGCTGGGCGGGAGCATGAAGACGGGTTTCGCCCACGCCA
>JBEBDM010000089.1:0-2670 GCA_041156905.1 Actinomycetota bacterium
CGTGCTCGGTCCACTTCTGGCCGTCCCAGTAACGCAGCTCGAAACGACCCGACGGGTCGGCGTACCAGTTGGCCGGGATGTTCGCCACCGGAGCGGTGGCTGCCGGAGCCGTGGGCTGGAATGTGGCGGACGGCTGCGTCGCAGCGGGCTGGGGCTGAGCTGCAGGGGTGGGCTGCGCCGCCGGAGTCGGCTGCGGAGCGGCAGCCCAGCCGGCGGGCTCGGCGACGGGAGCAGCGGCGGCGACCGACGGCGTGGCCGCAGCGCCCTTCTCGCGGGCGAGGATCGCCACGAACCCGTCGACGGTGGAGTGGGTCACCGAGAGGACCGACCACCCGTTGGCGGCGCTGTCGTCGAGGGCCGCGACGAGGTCGGCGGCCGAGTGCTTGCTGACGTGCGAGAACTCCTGCATTCCCTCACCCTATCCACGCATCGCGGACCCGTCATCCCGTGCTCGGTTCGGTGACGAGCGGCCTGCGGAGGTCAGAGGACGAGAGCGTGGACGTCGGTGTCGGCGGGCGGTCCGTCGAACACCAGGGCGCCGTCGCGCAGGGCGAGGAGGCGGTTGACACGCGAAACGAAGCTCAGTTCGTGCGTGGCCACGAGCAGGGTGGCACCCGCTGCGGCGGCTTCGTCGAGCAGCTCGAGCAGGGTCGTCTTTCCGGTGGCATCGAGACCGACGAAGGGCTCGTCGACGAGCAGCACGTCGAATGGACGGATGAGGCCGAGGGCGATCGCCGCCTTCTGGCGCAGACCGCGGCTGAACGTGGTCGGGATGTCGTCACGTCGTGCCGCGATGCCGAGACGTTCGAGTAACTCACCGGCTCGCGGTTGCCAGTCACGCACGCCGTGGAGGCGTCCGACGTACTCGAGGTGCTCCCACACGGAGAGGTCGTCGTAGAACGTGGGTGTGTCGCTGAGCCAGCTCAGTGCCTTGCGTGCCTCGAGGCTGCCGGCCGCGTGTCCGACGACCGACACCGAACCGCTCGACGGATCGAGCAACCCCGATGCCATCCGCAGGAGGGTGGTCTTGCCGCTCCCGTTGTGTCCCACCAGTGCGACGTGCTGGCCCATCGGCACCTCGAGGTCGAGGGGCTCGAGCGCCGGTCGGTCGCCGTAGTCCTTGGCGAGGGCGGTGGTGACGAGGGCCATGGACGACGACGTGGCGCTCATGCGGCGCTCCCTTCGTTCCGGAGACGCTTTTGGTCGGCGGTGTAGGAGCGACCATCGGCCATGAAGGCCCGGACGCTCCGGCGGACGCGATCGCGCAGGCGCACCCACTGGGCGGTGAGCAGCACGATCAGGATGATGCCGACGGATGCGCGGACCGCGGCGGCGACGGTGGAGTCGCCGAGTTCGGCAGCGCTGCGTGGCAGAAGGGCGAGTGCGGTGCTGATCGTGCTGACGACGATCGGCCACAGCAGACGCAGGGTGGTGGTGAAGCCGGCCACTTCCGGCGGAACGAAGGTCGCGGCCGACGCTGCAGGATCGGGTGCGTCACGGACGATGCTGACGACACCGCCCAGCGATGCACCGAGCATCACCGGGTAGGCGAGGACCGCCACCGTCGCGAGCGAATCGAGGCCGAGTACGGCGACAGCCGCTGCTCCGCCGACGACGGCGAAGGGGAGGAGCATGGCGAAGCCCGGCGCGAGATGCCGATAGAGCAGTTCGCCGCGATCGAAGGGAAGCGCGTCGGCACGGTCGGCCTGGTCGACCTCCTGCGAGAGCGGCTCCATCGCCTCCATCCCGAGAACGAACCCGAGCAGCGCCGTGCCCACGATGGCGGGAGTGGTGCCACGGACCGCCATCGCCTGAAGTACACCCATCGCCGCGGCGAGGGCGGCCATGCGCACGAGACGTGTGAGCGGATAACGCAGGAGCCCCTGCCACCCGCGCCGCCACAGCGCTCCGCCGAGCGTGCGTCGCCGCACCGGCCCGAGTCGGAACCACGGCCGTGAGCGCAGTTGCTCCTGGTTGAGCTGACGGCGGAGGAGCACGACGGTGCGCAGGTCCTGCATCGTGACGGCGAACTTCAGCTGGGCGACGAGGGCACTGCGACGGGCGAGGGACTCGAGCGAGAGCCGTTCGAGCATCGCCAGGCCGACACCGATCAGGGCGACCGCGGCCACGATCCAGAGAGCGTCGACGGCATGTTGGCGCCAGCCCCACAGGCCGAGCGACCCGGCAGCCGAGGTCGGCCCGGGGATCCCCTGCCACACCGACACGCCCTGCCAGGCGACGACGGCGAGCCCCGCCGCAGTGGCTGCGGAGCGGGGGAGGCGGAGCGTGTGGGCGACGAGCGCCGAACCGACCCACAGGCCGGCGACGACCGCGCCGAAGAGGGCGCCGGCGGCACCCCACGCGAGGAGTGAGCCCGGGAGTCGTCGGGCGGCGAGCTGGCCGGTGATGGCTCCGGCGAGGGAGGCGGCGAACACGGCGCTGCGCAGGCGCTGCACGGCCGGACGTCGGAGCACGACCCGCCGAGGGACGGGGGCGAGCATCACGTGGGTGACGTCGGGGGCCTCGAGGGAGAGTGGCCCACCGTGCGCCCCGCCGCGCAGTCCGAGCAGGAGGGCGAGTGCAGCGATCAGGCCGAGCCAGCCGGGCGCCGTGTCGGCGACGAGTTCGACGGTGCTCGCATCGACCGTGCGGTCGTGGATCGACGCGCTG
>JBEBDM010000090.1:0-6919 GCA_041156905.1 Actinomycetota bacterium
AAGCTGAGGCGCGGGGCGAAGTCGTCGACGTCGAGCCCCGCTGCGATCGCGGCCTCGACATACGCGATGCCGTTGGCGATCGTGAAGGCGATCTCCTGGACAGCGGTGCTGCCTGCCTCACGGATGTGGTACCCGCTGATGCTGATCGTGTTCCACTTCGGGACGTGCTGGCTGCAGTACTCGAAGATGTTGGTGATGATCCGCATGCTCGGCCGCGGTGGGTACACGTAGGTGCCGCGGGCGATGTACTCCTTGAGGAGGTCGTTCTGGATCGTGCCGCTGATCGCGCTGGCCGGCACACCCTGCTCCTCGGCGACCAGCTCGTACATCAGCAGCAGGATCGCCGCCGTCGAGTTGATCGTCATGCTGGTCGAGACCTTGTCGAGCGGCAGCCCACCGAGGAGGGTGCGCATGTCGTCGAGCGAGTCGATGGCCACACCGACCTTGCCGACCTCGCCCTCGGCGCGGGGGTGGTCGCTGTCGTAACCCATCTGCGTCGGCAGGTCGAAGGCGCAACTCAGGCCGGTCTGGCCGGCGCCAAGCAGGAACTTGAAGCGCTCGTTCGTGGACGCCGCCGTGCCGAAGCCGGCGTACTGGCGCATCGTCCAGAGCTTGCCCCGGTACATCGTCGGGTACACACCCCGCGTGTACGGCGGATGCCCCGGGTCGCCGAGGCGCTCGGCCGGGTCCCATCCGTCGAGATCAGCCGCCGTGTAGAGGGGCCGGACCTCGATACCGCTGTCGGTGCGCTTGTCGTCGCTCATCGTCCCCGAGCGTATGCCGCGTCAGCGGGCAGCGACGAGTGCGATCTCCATCTTCCACTCAGGTCGGGCGAGGGCGGGCACCGTCACGAGCGTGCTCGCCGCCCGGTGTCCGTCGAGAGCGGCGTCACGTGCCGCCATCACTGCGCCCAGTTCTGCCAGGTGGTCGACCACGACATAGGTGGTGATGCTCACCACGTGGGCAGTACTCATCCCCGCCTCGTCGAGCAGCGCACGGAGGTTCGACCACACGGTCTCAGCCTGCTCGGCGATGGACTCGGGCACGGTGCCGTCGGGCCGGGTGGGCACGACACCGCTGGTGTGCAACCACGCCGAGGCCGACTCGGTGAGCACGGCGTGCGCATACCGCGCCGCCGGAGGGGCCATCGACTCGGGGGCGATCTCGCGGTTCACCTCTCCAGTCTGGCGGGGCCGTCGCGTAAGGTGGCGCCATGAGCACCACCGAGTCGGGCGTCCGCACCATCGACGGGATCGAACTGACCCCCAAGGAGGTCCATCTCGACCTTCCCGCGCCGTTCGCCTCCGTCGAGGAGGAGCGCCTCCACCGCAAGCAGAAGCTCGCCGGTGCGCTCCGCATCTTCGGGCGGGTCGGCTTCGGTGAAGGGGTCGCCGGGCACATCACGGTGCGCGATCCCGAGTTCCCCGAACTGTTCTGGGTCAACCCGTTCGCGATGAGCTTCCGCCACATCCGTGTGAGCGATCTCATCCTCGTCGACCACGAGGGCAACGTGGTCTACGGCTCACGCCCGGTCAATCGCGCCGCGTTCGTCATCCACTCCGCCGTGCACCATGCGCGTCCCGACGTCATCGCCGCCGCACACAGCCACAGCGTGCACGGAAAGTCGTTCAGCTCGCTCGGGATCCCGCTCGCGCCGATCACCCAGGACTCCTGCGTGTTCTACGAGGACCACGTGGTCGTCACCGCACAGCGCGGCCGGGTGCAGTTCGGCATCGAGGACGGCCAGGAGCTCGTCGCCCAGTTCCCGCGCGGCAAGGCGGCGATCCACCAGAACCACGGACTCTTCACCGTCGGCTCCACCGTCGACGAGGCCGCCTTCTGGTTCCTCAGCATGGACCGCAGCTGCCAGGCACAGTTGATGGCGATGGCCGCCGGCACCCCGACCACCATCCCCCACGAGGACGCCGTCTACACGCGCGAGAACACCGCGTCGCCGATCGCCGGTTGGCTGAGTTTCCAGCCGCTCTGGAACGAGATCTGCCGCACCGATCCCGACCTGTTCGACTGACGCGCCCGCTCATGCCGCCCGAGCTGCTGTTCGTGGTGTCGGGCATCTCGCAGTACACCGGCGCGTCGATCGCCGTGCACCTGTTCGAGGAGCTCTCACCCGGCACCGTGACCCTGTTCCGCGTGCTGTTCGGCGCGCTCCCCATCCTGCTGTTGCCGCGCCTCGTCCCGGCGATGCGCAGGGTCACGGGCGAGTCGCGTCCGTGGACCCGCCGCGACCTGATGGCGGCCGCCGTGTTCGGGCTCGCCACGGCGGCGATGAACTACTGCTTCTATCTCGCCATCGAGCGTCTCCCGCTCGGCAAGAGCGTCGTCATCGAGTTCCTCGGACCGATCTCCGTGGCCGCCGTCTTCACCCGCTCACGACGCAACACGGGCGCACTCGTCCTCGCCGCCGCCGGTGTCGCCATCCTGTCGGGTGTCGAGATCGGCGGGGATCCCCTCGGCCTGCTCTTCATCTTCGGCGCGGCGCTGTTCTGGGGGGTCTACATCGTGCTCGGACGACGCGTCGCCGCGCTCGATCGCGGGCTCGACGGTCTCGGTGTCGGGTTGCTCATCGGCTCGGTCGCGCTCATCCCGTTCGGCCTCACCGACCTCGGCGAGGTCGTCGAGTCGCCTCGTCTGCTCGGGCTGTGCTTCCTCGTCGGCCTCTTCTCGTCGGCCGTGGGCTACTCGATCGACCAGATCGTGCTGCGACGCATCCCGATGCGACGGTTCAGCCTGATGCTGGCGCTCCTACCGGTGACGGCGATGGCCGTCGGACTCGTCGTTCTCGAACAGGTGCCGACGGTGGCCGACCTCGTCGGTGCCGCGCTCGTGATCACCGGGGTCCTGATCCAGGACCGCGACACGTTGCCTCCCACCGAGGCCTGACCGGCGATTCGCCGCCCGACGGAGTCTGGTGTCAGACCCTCAGAAGGGTCAGTGGGCGAGGCCCGGGGCGCAGAGACCCTCGAGTTCCTGGATGAGGATCCGGTCGCGGTTCTCGTAGGTCACCGGGTTGTTCGGATCCTTGCGGAGCTTGAAGACCCGGAACGTCATGTCGGTGGTGTCGACCGACAGGATGCGACCGATGAGCGACTCGCCGAGACCGAGGAGCACCTTGATGGTCTCGAGGGCCTGGATGCTGCCGACGATGCCGGGGAGCACACCGAGCACACCGGCCTCTGCGCACGACGGGGCGAGCTCGGCGGGCGGCGGCTCGGGGACCATGTCGCGGTACGTGGGGCCTTCGAGCGGGTGGAACACGCTGACCATGCCCTCGAACCGGAAGATGCTGCCGTGCACGACCGGGATGCCGAGCTTCACGCTGGCGTCGTTGAGCAGGTAACGGCTCGGGAAGTTGTCGGCGCCGTCGACGATGACGTCGTAGCCGCTGATGATCTCCATGATGTTCGACGCGTCGAGGCGGGTGTCGTAGGTGATGACCTTGACGTCGGGGTTGAGACCCTCGAGTGTCTTCTTCGCGCTGTCGACCTTGCGCATGCCGACGCGATCGAGGTTGTGGAGGATCTGACGCTGCAGGTTGCTGGCGTCGACCTCGTCCATGTCGACGATGCCGATGGTGCCGACACCGGCGGCCGCGAGGTACAGCGCCGACGGCGAACCGAGGCCACCGGCACCGAGCATCAGCACCTTGCTGCCGAGCAGCTTGGCCTGGCCCTCGACACCGACCTCGGGGAGGAGGAGGTGACGCATGTAGCGGTGCTTCTGATCGGCGGTGAGCACGACCGGCGCGCTCCACGGGCGGCCCTCGTCCTTCCAGCGGCCGAAGCCGCCGGCCATCGACACGACGTCGCTGTAGCCGAGTTCCTGGAGGGTCTTGGCGGCGAAGGCGCTGCGCACGCCACCGGCGCAGTAGACGACGACCGGCGCCGACTTGTCGAGCAGACGGCTCTCGATCTGGGCCTCGAGGTGGCCACGGGGGATGTGCACCACACCGACGAGAGCGCCCTGGTCGAACTCGTCGGGCTCGCGGACGTCGAGGACGTGGGCGCCCGACGCGATGAGCGCGGCGGCCTCGGTGGTGTCGACTTCGCGGATCTCGGCCTTGGCGGCCGACAGCAGGTCACGGAAGGTTGCCATGGCAAAACCCTACCGGCTGAGTCGGGATTACCCTCCGGGGTGCCCCTGAGGCAGGCGACACGTCAGGCGGGCGGGGCACACAGGATCGGCAGGATCTCGCCGATCGGACCGCGGACCATGGCGGTGGCGAAGCGGTCCATGTCGGTCGGTTCGCCGTTCACGATGACGATGCTGGCGCCGGCGTGACGGGCCCGGGGCACCATCCCGTTGACCGGGCTGACCGACAAGGTCGTGCCGACTGCGAGGAGCACGTCGCACTCCTCGGCCGCCCGCAGGGCGGCCTCGATGACGTGCGGGACGAGTGCCTCGCCGAACATCACGACGTCACCCTTGACGATGCCGCCGCACTCCTCGCACCGCGGGTCGGGGTCGCCCTCGCGCACACGGTCGAGGTAGTCCGCCATCGGACGGCGCTCGCCACATCCGAGGCACGACGCCCAGGTGTTGTTGCCGTGGACCTCGATCACCTCCTCGTGCCCCGCTGCCGAGTGCAGCCCGTCGATGTTCTGGGTGACGAGTGCGTGGAGGCGACCCTGACGCTCGAGACCCACCAGTGCCTCGTGGCCGCGGTTCGGACGGACCTCGATCGTCGACAGCTGGAGTCGCCGCTGCCACACCCGCTGACGGAGTTCGTCGTCGGTGCGGTACGAGTGGATGTTCGACGCCTTCTCCAGACCGGGATTCTGTGTCCACACACCCTGGGGGCCGCGGAAGTCGGGAATGCCCGACTCGGTGCTGATCCCGGCGCCCGTGAGCACCACCAGTCGCTGCGCGCTGCCGACGATGGCGAGCGCCGTGTCGAGTCCCTCGAACTCCATCCGATCATCTTGTCGCGGTCGCCGACCTCGTGCCCGACCGGGCTTCCGTCGCGGTCACCTCACCGTGCCCAGTCAGGTCGACGACCCCCGCCGCTCCACACGTGATGCCGAGGAGACGAGATGCCGACCGCACAGGCCATCGACACCCACCAGCCGACCTTGATGGTGACACCCTGGCACGACCCCGTCGCCGAGGCCCACGGGCACGACGTCCGTAGCCACTACGTCGAGATGTTCTGGTTGAACATCCTCGGCCCCACTGCGCTCTGGTCGCTGCGCCGTCTCGTCGACGGACTGACGCGCTACCCGCTCGGCTACGAACTCGACCTCGCCGAGACGGCGGGCGCTCTCGGGCTCTCGTACTCGAACGGTGCGCACAACAGCTTCGGCAAGGCGCTCCACCGTTGCGTGATGTTCGGCGTCGCCCGACCCGACGGCGACGGACTCGCCGTACGCCAGCGCGTGCCGCTGGTGGCGGCGCGTCATCTCGCCCGGATGCCCTACGGCCTCCAGGTCGCACACCGCGACTACGTCGCCAACCTGCCCGCGCCCACTGATGAGCGGGCGCGAGCGAACCGACTCGCCGAGGCACTGGTCCTCACCGGCGACGACCCCGACATGGTCGAGCGTCATCTCCTCGCCGTGGGCATCTCACCGCTCCTCGCCGAGGAGACGAGCATCGCCCTGCGCTACTGAGACCTCAGGCTGTGAAACCCAGGGCGAGGTCGATGAGCAGGCGGGTGCCGAAACCGGTGGCCCCGCGCGACATCCAGCCGTCGTCGCCATCGACGCTCATCGGACCGGCGATGTCGAGGTGCGCCCACGGCACGTCGCCGACGAACTCGTTGAGGAACAGCGCTGCGGTGATCGCTCCACCGTAGGGACCACCGATGTTGCGCATGTCGGCCACGTTGCTGTCGAGCAGGCGGCGGTACGACTTCTCGAGCGGCAACTGCCACACGGGCTCGTCCGACTTGGCCGCAGCGGCCCGCACCCGATCGACGAAGGGCTGGTCGTTGCCCAGCACGCCCGCCATCTTCAGGCCGAGAGCACCCATGCAGGCGCCGGTGAGCGTGGCGATGTCGACGATCGCGTCGGGACCGTCCTCCACGGCGAGCGAGAGCCCGTCGGCGAGAACGAGGCGGCCCTCGGCGTCGGTGTTGTGGATCTCGGCGGTCTTGCCGTTGCGGAACGTGAGCACGTCACCGAGCTTGAGGGCCGAACCCGACGGCATGTTGTCGGTGCACATCAGGTAGGCGGTGACCTTGCTGCGGCACTTGAGCGCCTTGAGCGCACTCATCGCAGCGAGCACGGCGGCCGCGCCGCTCATGTCCATCTTCATCGTGATCATGCTGTCGCTCGGCTTGAGGCTGAGTCCGCCCGAATCGAACATGACACCCTTGCCGACCATGGCGAGGTGGCCCACCGGGTTGCGCGGGGTGTAGGTGAGTCGCACCATGCGCGGCGGCTCGGTGCTGCCCCGGTTGACGCCGATCATGCCGCCACAGCCCATCGCCTCGAGCTGGTCCTTGTTGAAGACCTCGACCTCGAGGCCGCTCTCGGCGGCGACGCTCACGGCGATGTCGGCGATGTTCTTCGCGGTCATGTGCGCCGGTGGCGTGTTGGCGAGATCGCGGGCGAGGAAGGCGGCGGTCGCGGTGACGACGCCCCGCTCGACTCCGGCCGTCACTGCCTTGCGACGAGCCTCGCCCACGACGAGCAGGAGCTCGGTGAGACCGGCCTTGTTCGGCTCCTTCTTGATGCCTGCGTACCGGTAACCGGCGAGCAGCGCACCCTCGGCGACGGCCTGGGCGGCGACGTCGGCCTTCACGGCGGCGTCGATGTCGGTGAGCGAGGTGGCCACGACACCCCGCTTGCCGGCCGCACGCACGAGTGCGGCCGCGGCGTTGCGCAGGCCCTTGGCATCGATCGTGCCGGGAGCACCGACACCGACGGCGATCATCGTTGCACCCTCGGCCGTCGGCACG
>JBEBDM010000091.1:0-2669 GCA_041156905.1 Actinomycetota bacterium
CGATGGAGCTCCAGCCATGGGGTGTCGTGGTGCCCGTCGTGGCGATCGCCCTCCTCACCGTGGGCGCCGGTCTCCTGAGTGACGGCATCAGCCGGGCGGCAGCCGGTATCGATCGCAAGAGGGCTGAGGTATGAGTCGCGAGGGAGTGGCGCTGCGCGTCGAGGGGCTGCGGCTCGAGGTCGCCGACTCGGGTGACGACATCGTCGACGAGGTGGTCCTCGAGATCGCCGCGGGTGAGGTGCTCGGTCTCGTGGGTGAGTCGGGTTCGGGCAAGACGACGGTCGGTCTGGCCATCCTCGGTCACGCTCGTCGCGGCGTCCGCATCGCGGCCGGATCGATCGAGATCGGCGGGACCTCCGTGCTCGACCTCGACCGGCGCCACCTGCGCAGCGTGCGCGGAGCGAAGGTCACCTACGTCCCCCAGGACCCGGGCACCGCCCTCAACCCTGCCCTCCGCATCGGCAAGCAGTTGCGCGAGGTCCTCGAGCAGCACGACTTCGGTGGCAGTGACGCCGCCCGTGAGGCGCGACTTCAAGAAGTCATGAACGAGGTGTTGCTCCCGAGCACAGCCGAGTTCCTCCGCCGGTACCCGCACCAGCTCTCGGGCGGCCAGCAGCAGCGCGTCGGCCTGGCGATGGCGTTCGCCTGCCGCCCGTCGGTGATCGTCCTCGACGAGCCCACCACGGGCCTCGACGTCAGTACGCAGAGTCATGTGCTGGCGACCGTGCGCGACCTGTGCCGTACTCACGGTGTGGCCGCGCTCTACGTCACCCACGACCTCGCGGTGGTGGCGAACCTCGCCGACCGTGTCGCGATCATGTACGCCGGCCGCATCGTCGAGCAGGGACCGACCGCGGCGCTGTTCTCCGATCCGGCGCACCCCTACGGGCGTCACCTGATGGCGGCTGCGCCGGAGATCGACGACGACTCCGAGATCGTCGGTCTCGGCGGACGGGCCCCGGCTCCGGGCAAGCGCCCTCAGGGCTGTTCGTTCGCCCCGCGGTGCCAGATGGTGACCGACGAGTGTCGGGCCGTGTTCCCCCCGGTGTCACCGGCAGGCGACGGTCGTGAGGTGCGGTGCCACCACCCGTTCGCGGTGCCGGCCGCCCTCGGAGAGTCGCGGCCGATCACCCGTGGGACTGCCTCGGGGACCGCAGCGCTCTCGGTTCGGGGATTGAATGCGGGATACGGCAAGGTGCAGATCGTCCGCGACGTGTCGTTCGACGTCGATCGTGGGGAGTGTGTGGCCATCGTCGGTGAGTCGGGATCCGGCAAGACGACGATCAGCCGGAGCATCGGTGGGCTTCACCGCGACTGGACGGGCGAGGTGCTCCTCGAGGGTGTGGCGCTCGAGAAGGCGGCGCGCCAGCGCAGCACGGAACAGCGTCTGCGCATCCAGTACGTGTTCCAGAACCCGTACTCGTCCCTCAACCCTCGTCGCACGATCGGCGATTCGGTGGCCCGTCCGCTGCTCCTCGGGGGTGCGAGCCGACGCGACGCCGACGCGGCAGTGGGGGAGATGCTCGAGAGGGTGGCCCTCACGGCCGCCTACGCCTCGCGGTACCCCGACCAGTTGTCGGGCGGCGAACGACAGCGCGTGGCGATCGCCCGAGCACTCGTGAGCCGTCCCGAGGTCCTGATCTGCGACGAGGTCACGTCGGCGCTCGACGTCCTGGTCCAGGCGACCATCGTGGAGTTGCTGGGCTCGCTCCGACGCGACCTCGGGCTGGCGATGGTCTTCGTCACCCACAACCTGCCACTCGTCCGCAGCATCGCCGACAGGGTCGTGGTCCTCGCCGATGGTCGGGTGATCGAGCACGGAACCACCGACCATGTCCTCGGGCACCCGGAGCAGGAGTACACGCGCCGCCTGCTCGCCGACACTCCGCGCCTCTCCGCAGCAGTCAGTCCGGACTGAGCGCCCGATGAGGGACGAGTGGCCCCGACGGACCGATCTCTCGCCTGAACGCGAGGCCGCAGCGGTCGGGACGACGAGCGCCAACTGGATCGATCCGCCGTACAACCGGGTCGGGTACCTCCACGTGCGTGAACTGACGCGGACGGCGTCAGTCGGTCGAGGTCACGGTCCCGTCTGGTCGATCCCGGGCCGCGCCGCACTCCTGCATGGACTTCCCGTGTCGCTCCCGGGGGGGAGACGTCCGACTGGCCGAGGTGCTCACGTCGTGCTTCGTCGACTCGATGGTGGTCGTCCACGACGGTGCGGTGGTGGTGGAGTACCACGACACCGGGGTCGATCCGTCGACGAACCACCTGCTGATGTCGGTCTCGAAGTCGGTCGCCGCTCTCCTGACCGGGATCCTCGTCGAGAGGGGAGTGCTCGGTACCGACACCCTCGTCGAGTCGGTGGTGCCCGAACTCCTCGGCACGGCGTGGGAGGGCTGTTCGGTCCAGCACCTGCTCGACATGCGTGCGGGGGTCCGCTTCGACGAACACGACATGGACGACCCGACCTGCCACGGGCGGGTCATCGAGTGGGTCTCGGGCTACACGTTCCCGACCCCACAAGAGTTGTCGGCGACCCTCCCGACGAACACCCGCGACTGGATCGTGTCGCTCGAGAAGGTCGCCGAGCATGGCTCGCGCTACGAGTACCAGTCGATCTGCACCGACGTGCTCGCCTGGATGATCGAGCGATCGACGGGTCGTCG
>JBEBDM010000092.1:0-2545 GCA_041156905.1 Actinomycetota bacterium
GGCGGCCGCGGCCGCTGTGGAGACGCCTGCGTACTACGACCCTGCCGCGAATCGGATCGTCATCATCGAGGAGTTGCCGGCAGCGCTGCGATCCTTCGCACTCGACCGGGCCCTCGGGGCGCTCCTCGTCGACCAGCACAGGCCGTGGTCCGACAGCCTCGACGAGCAGCCGTGGTCGGTGCAGGTCGGTTCCCGTGCGTGGGCGGAGGCGATCGCCCTCGAGACCGCCCAGTCGCTCCTCGAGCCTGATGCCAGGTCGGTCGTGCTCGAGCAGATGTTGCGGTTGGCGGTCGACGAGGGTGTGGCTGCATCCCCGTCGCCGTACGCCACCACCTTGTTGGGCCGCCTCGGGGTTGCGGCGTTCCCCGTCGTGGGCTGGGCTCGCGACGCGGCCGACTGGGCCGACGGAACCGGCGACGGATCGTGGCTCGAACCCGTCACGCCAGTCGGACCCGTCGCCGACGCACAGGTGCTCGACGCGACGCGTCTGCTCGGAGGCCGGACCGAGTCGCCCGGCGACGACAGCCGCGGGATGCTCTTCTGGTATCACGTGCTCGCATCGCGTCTCGATGACGACGAGGCATGGCGGACGGCCGCGCTGTGGCGTGACGATCGCGTCGAGGTGCGTGACTCTGGTTCGGTGCTGTGCGTCGCCGCCGAGTTCTCCGTCTCGAACCGTGACCTCCGTGCAGCGGAGAAGGCCTTCGGTCGGTGGGCTGCAGCAGCGCCTGCGGATTCCCTGACGATGGTGACGGCAACGGAAGTGACGATCGACTTCGGTGTCGTCACCGTCGATGCGTGCGATCCGGGAGTGGCGGTCGCGACGACCGACGGTTCGCCCGTGCTCGCTCTTGGAGCGGCGCCCCTGCGCGCCGAGCAGTTCCGCCGCATCCTCGCCGCCGACAACTCCCGGCTACCGGAGGCTGTCGCGTGTCAGGTGTGGAGCGCGGGCGACTCGGTGTCGTCCGCCGACGAGCGTGGTGTGCTCGACGGCCCCGATGGCTGGGCTGGCGTGGACGCCCACGGCGACCCCACGCAGATCAGTCTCGGAAGTTGTTGAACTGGAGGGGGATGCCGAGGTCGGCCCCCTTCAGCAACGCGATGACGGCCTGGAGGTCGTCGCGCTTCTTGCCGTTGACGCGCACGGTGTCGCCCTGGGTCTGGCTGGAGATGCCCTTGGGGCCCTGCTCCTTGATCAGCTTGTTGATCTCGCGGGCCTTGTCGCTCCCGATGCCGACCTTGATGGTCATCACCTGACGGACGGTGTTCTGGGTGGCTTCCTCGACCTTGGCGTAGTCGACACCCTTGAGCGAGACGCCGCGCTTGACGAGCTTCTCCTCGAGCACCAGGCGCAGGGCGGCGAGTCGGTCCTCGCTGACGGTGCGCAGGGTGAGCACGAGGTCGTTCTGCTCGATCGAGGAGTCGGTGTTCTTGAAGTCGAAGCGGTTGGCGATCTCCCGCTGAGCCTGGTCGACCGCGTTGCGGACTTCCTGGTGATCGACTTCGGAGACGACATCGAAACTGGCCATGTGTCCCAGCGTAACGAAGCCGCTAGCGTACGGGGCTGCTGATGGGTCGGTGCCCGAGTGGCCAAAGGGAGTTGACTGTAAATCAACCGGCGTCGTCCTTCGGAGGTTCGAATCCTTCCCGGCCCACCATCATCGATCGCCAGGTCCTGCGGGCCTGGCGATCGTCGCGTCCGGCCCTGCCCTGAGAGAGTTCCCAGATGATCGTCATCGACGCTGCCGGCCTCGCCGCCAGCCGCCCGAACCGCCCGCTGTTCGCCGGCATCTCGTTGACCGTCTCCGACGGCGACAGGGTCGGCGTGGTCGGGATCAACGGGTGTGGCAAGAGCACCTTGTTACGGATGCTGGCGCGTGAGCAGGAGCCCGAGTCCGGTGAGGTCCGCTGGGGCCGTGGGGCGCGGGTCGGCGTCCTGTCGCAGCAGCCGGTGTTGCCGGCCGGGACCGTGCGCGAGGCCGTGGGTGGCACGTGGCAGGGGGAGGCGATGCTCGACCGTCTCGGGATGGCCGAGCTCCACGACGCCCGGACCGACGCTCTCTCCGGCGGTCAGGCCAAGCGGGTGGCCCTCGCCCGCCTGTTGATCGGTGAGTACGAGGCGCTGATCCTCGACGAGCCCACCAACCACCTCGATCTCGAGGCGATCCGCTTCCTCGAGGAGTGGCTCGCTGCCTACCGGGGCGGGCTCGTGCTCGTCACTCACGACCGTCACGTGCTCGACAGGGTCACCACCAAGGTGCTCGAGATCGACCGAGGGGCCGGGTACCTGCACGTCCCCGAGGGCTGGCACGCCGGGTCGGGCTACGCCGCGTACCTCGCCGGCCGTGCCGAACGCGAGGAACGGGCCGAGGCCGCAGAGTCGGTGCGACGGAACCTCGCGGCCAAGGAGCTCGCCTGGCTGCGCCGCGGTGCCCCCGCCCGGACCTCGAAACCCAAGGCCCGGATCGCCGCGGCCACCAAGATCGTCGAGGGCCGGGCCCAGGCGGCCGCCCGCCAGGGCGACCTCGGTCTCGCCTCGACTTCG
>JBEBDM010000093.1:0-14447 GCA_041156905.1 Actinomycetota bacterium
GCGACGTCGGTGGCGGCCATACGCGAGCGGAGCTGCAGCACGGCCTTGGTGTGGATCTGCGAGACGCGGCTCTCGGTCACGCCGAGCACCGACCCGATCTCGGCGAGCGTGAGGCCTTCGTCGTAGTACAGCGACATGACCATGCGCTCGCGCTCGGGGAGCCTGCGGACCTCGGCCCGCACCAGCCGCTTCACCTCGTCCTCCTCGACCTGGGCGGCCGGGGAGTCGGGCATGTCGCCGCTGATCGGGCGCGGATCGGCGCCGGCCGCGAGGGCCCGGTCGAGCGGACCGACGGTGGTCGACGCGATCGAGGCCAGCCACTTCTCGAGCTCGGCGTGGTCGAGGTGGAGGTGGGCCGCCAGTTCGTCGTCGGTGGGGGCACGCCCGTGGCGGGCCTCCAACTCGGTGTAAGCGGTCTCGACCTCGCGGGCCCGACTGCGGACAGAACGCGGCACCCAGTCGAGCTGCCGCAGACCGTCGATGATCGCACCACGGATACGCGGGACGGCGTAGGTCTCGAACTTCACGCCACGTGCCGGGTCGAACTTCTCGACGGCGTCGATGAGGCCGAACACTCCCGCACTCACGAGATCGCCCGAATCGACGCTGTTCGGAAGACCGGCACCGACACGACCGGCAACGAACTTCACGAGCGGCGAGTAGTGCACGATGATGCGATCGCGCGCGGCGGAGTCGCGGCGGTCGAACCACCGCTGCCACCACTGGTCGATGCCGAGCTCGCGCCTCATGCCCGCGGATGCGCTTCCGTGTAGACCTCGCGGAGGCGGTGGTTGCTGACGTGGGTGTAGCGCTGCGTCGTCGAGACGTCGGCGTGACCCAACAGTTCCTGCACGGCGCGGAGGTCGGCGCCACCATCGAGCATGTGGGTCGCGAACGTGTGGCGGATGGCGTGCGGGTGCGTGGGGCGCGGCGAACGACGATCGAGGATGCGGCGCACGTCGCGCGGGGTGAGGCGGTGACCGCGCTCGTTGCCGAACAGTGCCGGGCCGAGGTCGTCGGGAACCACCTCGTGGCGGATCGCCAGCCAGGCCTTGACGGCCTCCACTGCGGGATCGCTGAGCGGGACACGCCGTTCCTTGGAGCCCTTGCCCCACACCGACACCGCACCGCGGTCGAGGTCGATCCGGCCGAGATCGAGGCCACACAGCTCGCCCACGCGGATCCCGCTGCCGTAGAGGATCTCGAGCACGGCGTCGTCGCGCAGACGACGCCAGTGGGGCTCGTCCTCGGGAGTCGGTCCGTCGAGGAGGGTGTCGACGTCGGACGCGGCGAGCACCCTGGGCAGACGGCCATCGCCCGACGGGGCGCGCAGCGTGGTGCTCGGATCGGTGGCCACCACGCCCTCGCGACGGAGATAGGCGAAGTACCGGCGCAGTGACGACACCTTGCGGGCGATGCTCCGCTTGGCGAACTCGCGGGTCGTGAGCGACGCCACGTAGCGACGAAGGACGAGACGGTCGACACGAGCCGGATCAGTGACGTCGAGACGCGCCGCCCACTGGATGAAACCCTCGACATCCGTGCGGTAGGCGCGGACCGTGTTGTCGGACGAGTTGGTGAGCGACGCGGCAAAGCCGTCGAGGCGCCAGATCCCGTCAGTCTCCATGACGGGACAGGGTATTCGTTCCCGCTCATCTCAGCGTGTCACCGATGGTTTCCCACCAGCCGTCGACACCGGCCACCCACCCGGCCATCTCGAGCCGGGCGACCGACATGGCCACCTCCGCGAGTGATCGCCCGTCGCTGACGACGAGCATGTCGAGAGTGGCGGGCGACTCCACGATGCGTCGGTAGGTGGGTAGGTCGACCGCTGACGGGCGGGTCCGGAGATCGACGCGCCGGGTGATGTCGCGGCCATGATCGATCGACAGGGCGTCGAGGACATCGTCGGCGTCGAGCACGGGGGTCGCCCCGTCACGCAGCAACAGGTTGGTGCCGTCGGCCGCCCGGTTGACCGTGGCCCCGGGGACCGCCATCACCGGCACGCCGCGTTCGACTGCCTCGTTCACCGTGATCAACGAGCCGCCCTTCGCCCGCGACTCGACCACGACGACCACCTCACTGAGTGCCGCGACGATCCGGTTGCGGGCCGGGAAGTGGTACGTCAGGGGCTCGGCGCCAGGTGCGTACTCGCTCAGGAGCAGGCCCGTGGCCGCGACCTCCTCCCACAGACCCGCGTTCTGCCGCGGATAGGGCGTGTCGAGCCCCGAGGCCACCACACCGATCGGTCGGCCCTCCCCTGCCGTACCCACCACGCCACGATGGACACACCCGTCGATCCCGCGTGCGAGTCCGGAGACCACGTGCACTCCCGCCAGAGCGAGCCGACGACCCAGCTCGCCCGCGGCATGCCGACCCGAGGCCGTCGCGTTGCGCGTGCCCACCACGCCGACGCGACGACCCGCGAGGAGCGAGAGGTCGCCACGGACGAACAGCACTGCGGGTGGGCGAGGATCGAGAGCGAGGACGGCCGGGTACGTCGGCGAGCCGCGCCACACGACACCGATGCCCGACGCCTCACACCGCTGCCCCATCCGGGCGAGCGCGTCGGGTGTCGCCCCCGGGTGACGCCCTTCGAGGGATGCCCACGCCTCCGAGGGAGAGGCACGGTCGAGCAGCGCGCACAGGCGCGCGCTCCCGAGCCCCTCCAGCTCGGTGAGAGCTGCTGCGCACGTGGCGTCGACGAGCGCCGTCATGCCGCCCTCCGCGACACCCCGAGCCGCACCCTCAGCTGCAACGCTGCGGCCACGTGTTCCTCCCCCACGACCTCCGCGCCGGCGAGGTCGGCGACCGTGCGGGCCACGCGGCGCACCCGGTGATAGCCGCGACCCGTCAGCAGGTCGGCTTCGAGTTGGGCGCGGAGGAGCGCCGCCGCGCCGGTGTCGACGGGAGCGAGCGTGTCGAGATCGGCTGCGGGAATCTGGGCGTTCAGCATCCCGCTGCGCCCGACCGCCAACGCACGCGCCGCGAGCACCCGATGTCGGACTGCAGCCGTCGGTTCGCCACCACCCGGCGACACGAGTTCGTCGACGGTGGGCCGATGGACACCGACGCGCAGGTCGAAGCGGTCGAGCAACGGCCCGCTCAACCGCCTCAGGTACCGCTGGCGTGCTCCCTCGTCGCACTCGCACGACCCCGGCGCACCGCCACCACAGGGACACGGGTTGGTCGCCCCGATCAGCAGGAACCGGGCCGGCAGCGTGGTGTGCGCCCGGGCACGAGCGACGCGGATCGCACCCTCCTCGAGCGGCTGGCGCAGTGCATCGAGCGCCTGGGGAGCGAACTCGCCCATCTCGTCGAGGAACAGAACACCACCGTGGGCGAGCGATGCCTCCCCCGGTCGCATGAAGGTGTTCCCGCCACCGACGAGGCTCACCATGCTGCTGCTGTGGTGTGGGGCTCGGAACGGGGCATGGCGCACGAGGCCGCCTGATGGCAGCCGCACACCTGCGGCCGAGTGGACCATCGTGGCTTCCAGTGACGTCTCGGCGTCGAGCGCTGGCAGCAGACCGGGGAGTCGCTGGGCGAGCATCGTCTTCCCCGACCCCGGCGGTCCCACGAGCAGCAGGTGGTGTCCACCCGCGGCGGCGATCTCCAGACCGGCACGGGCTGCGGCCTGTCCTCTCACGTCGGAGAGATCGGGCACGACCGGCTCCTCGACGTCCCAGACGTCGTCGGGGATCCGCGGCCACGGTTCGCCCCCGACGAGGATGCCGACCAACTCATGCAGGCTCGAGGCGACGCGCATCGCCTCTCCCACGACACCGTGCGCCTCACGCGCACTGGCCACGGGCACGACAGGGGTGACAGGACGGAGCGCGGCCACGAGTGGGGCGATGCCGGCCACGGGGCGCAACGAACCGTCGAGCCCGAGTTCCCCGACGAAGGCGAGACCGTCGACGGCAGCGGGCGGGATGACCTCGGCGGCAACGAGGACCCCGAGTGCGATCGGGAGGTCGAGGGCGGAACCGACCTTGCGCTGGTCGGAGGGAGCCAGGTTCACCGTGATCCGGACGTTGGGCCACACCAGCCGACTCGACAGCACGGCCGCCCGCGCCCGGGCGTACGCACCTCGACAGACCTCGTCGGGCAGGCCGACCATCTGGAAGCCGGGCAGCGAGGCGTCAGAGAGGTGGACCTCGACGAAGATCGGGCGGCCCTCGACGCCGAGGAGGGTGGCCGAACGGATGGTGGCGAGCATGGGGTCTCCCCTGCACGGGCCGCAGAGCGGCGGACGGACAGGGGGATCGGAACCGGCTCCCCGACGGGCGCGGCGGACCCTACCGCCGGGGTCGCGCGGCACAACCTCCCACGCACACCGTTCGCGCCACGGGCGTCGGGTGCCACCCGCGCCGCGGCGTGGGCTGGTTGAATCACTCGTCGTGACCCGCCGAGCCGCTCGCTCCCTGCCCGCCCGGGCTGCAGCCGTCGGCACGATCGCGGCGCTCACCGCCCTGCTCGCCTCGTGTGGCTCCGACCCCGACGAACGCAGCGAGGGCGCCTACTGCGCGTCGGTGGCCACCCACCTCGGCCAGCTCGACGCCACGGCCTTCACGGCCGATTCCGATGTCTCGGGAGCGCTCGCCGCCTGGCGCGAGGTCTCGTCGCACGCTCCGGCCGCGGTGCAGCGCGAGTGGGCGGCCATGACGGGCGTGCTGGCCACCGCGGCCACGGTCGACGCCGCCGTCGAGGCCGAGTTGCAGACGGTCGCCGACCTTGCCCGACTCCACGAGCCCGATGCCACGCGCATCATCGAGTACACCTACGCGCTCTGCCAGTTGGCGATCGGTGGTGTGGTGCCGACCACCGTCGAGGTCACCCTCCCGCCGGGCGTCACCGCTCCGGAGACGTCAGCACCCGCAGCGACGGAGACCTCGGTCGCCACGACGGCGACGACCACGCCGCCCTGATTCGCCCGGGCCCGATCAGTCTGGGCCCGATCGGCTCGGGCCTGATCAGTCGAATGTGATCAGCGGATCTCGCCGCGGCGCAGGATCACGTGGTCGACCAGCCCGTAGGCCTTGGCCTCCTCGGCGGTGAACCAGCGGTCGCGCTCGCTGTCGGCCTGGATCTTCTCCAGCGGCTGACCCGAGTGCTGCGAGATCATCTCGGCCATGCGGCGCTTCGTGAAGGCGAGCTGCTCGGCCTGGATGGCGATGTCGGTGGCCTGGCCACGGAGACCGGCGAGAGGCTGGTGCATCATGATGCGGGCGTTCGGCAGCGTGTAGCGCTTGCCGGGGGCGCCGGCGGTGAGCAGGAACTGCCCCATGCTGGCGGCCATGCCCATGCACACCGTGGCGATGTCGCAGCTGACGAACTGCATCGTGTCGTAGATCGCCATGCCGGCGGTGACCGACCCACCCGGGCTGTTGATGTACAGCCAGATGTCGGTGTTGGGATCCTCGGCCTCGAGGTACAGGAGCTGGGCGCAGATCTGGTTGGCGATGTCGTCGTTGACGTCGGTGCCGAGCATCACCACGCGGTTGCGGAGGAGCCGGTTGAAGACGTCGAGGCGCGGGTCCATGCCGCTCTCGAGGGCCATGGGACGGATCGTGTCGCTCATGACCGAGACGCTACCGTCACCGGAGACGCCCTGACTGGACTGAGCCGCATGACCGACACACCGTTCTCCCCCAACGCCGAGGAACTCCTCCGGTACAACGAGGACCACGTCGCCGAGTTTGCCGACCACGACCTCTCGCTGCGGCCCCGTCGGAACCTGGCGATCGTCGCCTGCATGGACAGCCGCATGGACATCTTCCAGATGCTCGGCCTCGCCCACGGCGACGCCCACGTCATCCGCAACGCCGGCGGGGTGGTCACCGACGACGTGATCCGCTCGCTGGTGCTCTCCCAGCGCCTCCTCGGGACCCGCGAGATCATCCTCGTCCACCACACCAACTGCGGCCTGCAGACCATCACCGAGGACGCCTTCAAGGCCGATATCGAGGCCGAGGTCGGGATGAAGCCGTGGTGGGCCCTCGAGTGCTTCACCGACCCGTACGTCGACACCCGGCAGAGCATCAACCGGCTCCAGCACAGCCCGTTCATCACCCACAAGGACCACATCCGCGGCTTCGTCTACGACGTCGCCGACGGCCGCCTCCACGAAGCCTGACCCCCACCCCACCGATCTCGGCGCAGATCGTCCCGGAAAACGGGACTATACGTGCCGAGATCCTCGAGTGGGGCCGTTCAGCGTGGCCAGCGGGCGCCGCGCTCGACCTCGTTCAGGTCGAGATGGTTGCGCATGTACTCGCCGGCCGAGTCGCGGGGCGCGGTGTAGTCCCACGGGGTGAAGTGCCCGACGCGCAGTGCCTCGGCGATCAGCCTCCGTCGGGCCTGGTCGGTGAGCACCTCGGCGTGGAGATCGTCGAGGTCCCAGCGAGCAGAGATCTCGTCCCGGAACTCCTGCACTGTCGATGCCCACCCCGGGTCACCGACCAGGTTCACCCGCTCGAACGGATCGGCGCTGAGGTCGTAGAGCTGATCAGGGTCGGCCGCGCAGTGCACGAACTTCAGCGCACTGCGACGGATCATCACGATCGGTGCACAGGCCCCCTCCGCCGTGTACTCACCGATGACGGTGCGCTTTTCGTCGTGTCCGTCGCAGAACGGCAGCAACGATCGTCCGGCGAGCGGTTCGACAGCGGACGCCGGGTCGAGACCGGCGAGCTCCATCACCGTCGGGAGGACGTCGACGAGCGACACCGGTTCCGCGACCCGTCGTGCCGCGAACCGCCGGGGTGCGTTGACCACAAGGGGGATGCGGCTCGAACCCTCGAAGAAGTTCATCTTGTACCAGAGGCCTCGCTCACCGAGCATGTCGCCGTGATCGGCGAGCAGGATCACGACGGTGTCGTCACGCTGACCGAGCGATTCGAGGGTCGACACGAGCCGGGCGGTCCAGTCGTCGACGTAGGAGATGTTGCCCATGTAGGCGCGCCGGGCAGCGCGAACGTGCTCATCGGCGATCTCGGTCCGCTCCATCGCGCTCACACCGCGCAGTCGCACCGAGTGAGGGTCGTCGGCCACCTCGTCGGCCGACACGACCGGCATCGGGATGTCGACACCCTCGTACCTGTCCCAGTGCTCACGGCGCGTCACGTAGGGGTCGTGCGGATGGGTGAAGCTGGCGACCAGCATCCAAGGTCGACCATCACCCGCACGGGCGACGTCGTGAAGGGCCCTCACTGCGTTGTGCCCGACCTCGTCGTCGAAGAGCAGTTGGTTCGTCACCTCGGCCACACCGGCCCCCGTGACGCTGTCCATGTTGTGGTACCACCAGTCGATGCGCTCGTCGGGGGTCCGCCAGTCGGGGGTCCAGCCGAAGTCGGCCGGGTAGATGTCGGTCGTCCGTCGCTCCTCGAACCCGTGCAACTGGTCGGGCCCGACGAAGTGCATCTTGCCGCTGAGGATCGTGCGATACCCGGCTGTTCGGGCGTAATGAGCGAAGGTAGGGATCGTGCTCGCGAGGTACGCGGCGTTGTCGTAGCCGCGGGTCGCCGACGGCAACTGCCCGGTCATCATGCAGTAACGCGCCGGCGTACACAGCGGGCTGTTGGTGTACGCCGCGTCGAACACCACGCCCTCGGCGGCGAGCCGGTCGATCGTCGGCGCCTTCGTCGTCGGGTGTCCGTAGCAGCCGAGCATTCCCGGGGTCAGCTGGTCGTACATGACGACGAGGATGTTCGGACGGTCAGCGACGCTCATCACACCAGTCTGCCCGAGGTGGTCACATCGGAACGCGTCGACGCCGCTCTCGTCAGCGGCGGATGCCGCTCACGATGACGGCGACGCGTTCGTGGGCGCCGATCTGGTCGCGGATCGCCAGCAGACCAGCCACGCCAGCGGTGCCCGTGTGGCTCGGGTCGAGCGAAGTGTGGGTCCGCACGAGCTCGTTGGCCTCGAGCACGTGGTGCTCGGCGGCGACCACGGGGCTGCCGTGACCGCCCTGCATCGAACGCAGTACGGGGATCCAGTCGTAGGTCTCGTCGTCGAGGATCCCGTCGGCGGCCGACGAGCCCACGTTCTCCCACGGCCACATGCAGTCGTCCCAATGCGTGGCAGCCGCGGTCGCGCCGCCGAATCCTTCGGCCCGTTCCCACGCCCGGGCGAGGGGTGCGCACGATTCGGTCTGCACGGCGTGGAGACGCGGCGTGATCCCGCTCATGCCGAAGCCCGCCATCACACTCGCCGCGAATGCCCCACCACCGACCTGGACGAACAGGCGGTCGAAGGGGTGACCCTCGATCTGTTCCTCCATGTGACGGGCCATCTCCCAGCCGATGGTGCGACCACCGTCGTGGCACCAGGCGTTCTCGGTCCCCTGCACGCTGAACGGAACAGCACCCGCGGCGACGGCCTCACGGAACCGGTGCACGCAAGGGTCACCCGGCGGGTCGCTCTCCCGGCGCGGGCACTCCACCACCTGCGCATCGAGCTCGTGCAGACGCGCGATGACACGCGGGTTCGCCCCCACCGGCACGAACACCATGATCGGCCAGCGCACCGCCGCTGCGAGCGTCGAGGCGGCGAGGGCCGCATTGCCGCACGACGCGATCGCGAGCGGCGCACGCTCGTCGACGCTCCCCCACGGGGCCCGGCTGGCGCGCTCGGTGGCCACCAAGTGCAGGAGGATCCCGAACAGGTGTCGGGCCTTGTGGCTGCCGGCGACGTTGTGCGTGTCGTCCTTCACCCACACCCCACCGTCACCGGTGAAGGCAAGAGCGTGGCTGAGACGGTCGCTGCGGAAGAACGGCGTCGTCCGGAAGCCAGTCCCAGCGACAGCGGCGACCTGTGCATCGAGTTCGGCGATCAGATCGACGCGCTGCGACTCGGAGAGACCCAATCCCTCGGCATACGCGTCGAACGCGAGGTACCGGCGGAAGGCGAGGAACGGGTTGTCGTCACCGTTCGACCGCAACGGGGCGATCGGCTGCTGGAGCAACGGTGCGTGATGGCGGTCGCCGTCGCTCGAGCCCGGACACCGCCAGCTGAACGACTTCGTCACCTCGGTGGTGGCACCGCACACGGCACAGCGCCAGCCGAGGAACGGCGGCGAGCCGAACATCAGGAAGCGGCGACCCGAGCGTTGAACTCGGTGATCATCTCGTCCCACACCGGCACGAACCGGCGCAGACCCTGCCAGAACGACTGGTGACGGCGGGCCTCGAACAGCTCGAACGGCGTGCCCTGCTGCTCGACCCACGTGTAGTAGCCGAGGTTGAAGATCCGGTTGCGCTCGCGCTCGGTCAGCTGGAGCGTGTGCGCCGTGGTGACGTTGGCGAGGTGCTCGCCCCACACCTGCGCGGCGTCGAGGTTGGTGAATCCGCCGCCGAAGTCGCGGGCCGTGATCTTGCCGTACTCGCTCGGGTAGAGGTCGGCGCCATCGGTGGCGACCGTCACGATCGCGTCGTCGGCGCCGAGGCCGAGCTCCTTGGCCGTGCTGATCGCGGCGAGCACGTTGCAGATCGCCGAGAGGCCGAAGTGCTGGAGCTGCGACAGCACCTGCTGCGGGACACCACGACGGTCGGCGAGATAGCCGAGGCCGTCCTCGCTGTTGAACATCGCGTAGAGCTGGTCGGTGCTGTGGTCGCTGACGGCCACGACGACGTCGCTGTTCATCACGTTGTGGATCAGCGGGATGTGCTTGTCGCCGATGCCCTGGATGTTGTGCTCGCCGAAACCGTTCTCGAGCATCGTCGGGCACTCGAGCGCCTCGACGGCGACCGTGAGCGACCCGAAGTCGTCCTTGAGGCGATCGCCCGCGGCGATGGTCCCGGCCGAACCGGTGGCGCTCGTGAACGCGGCGAGGCGCAGCGGGCGGCCACTCTGGGCACGCACGTGCTCGAACACGTGGCCGAGCGCACGACCCGTCACCGTGTAGTGGCCCAGGTGATTGCCGAACTCGCAGAACTGGTTGAGCACGAAGTTGCCCGGGTCGAGGGCGAGAGCGTTGCAGGCGTCGTAGATCTCCTTGACGTTGCTCTCAGTGCCGACCGTGCGGATGACGTCGTCCTTCGGGTTCTCGCACCACTTGTCGAGCCAGTCGAAGCGCTCCTGGCTCATGCCCGCCGGCAGGATCGCGACACCGCGCGACGCCATGATCCGGCTGATGGCGATTCCACCGCGGGCGTAGTTGCCGGTGCTCGGCCAGATGGCGCGGTGACGGGTCGGGTCGAACTGGCCGGTCACGACGCGCGGCGCGAGGCACGCGTACGCGGCGAGCACCTTGTGCGCGGTGATCATCGGGAAGCGGTCGCCGAACACGACGATGATCGGGCTCTCGACACCCGTGAGGCTGCTCGGCAGCACCACGTGCTGGGGCACCTCGGCCCGCCCACCGGCGAGGTCGTTGTACCAGTGCACGCGCCACAGGTTGCGGGCGTCGGGCGAGTTCTTGTCGGCGTCACCGACGAGCCCCGGGTCGATGCCCGCTCCACCCTGCGTGCCGTTCGGGTCGGCCAGCTGGGCGAAGGTCGGCAGCACGATGCCGCGCTCACGGAACCGGCGGGCGCTGTTGGCGAGCGCCGCCTCGTCGACCACGCGGTCGGCCAGACCGAACTGGTTCTCGAGGGCGTGGGCGATCGGGTCGGCGGTGCCGATGGTCGAACTCGTCATGTTGACATTCTGTCAAAGGCGGGGGCCGAGCGGCGCGTCTGTTTCCCCAAGGTTCCCCTTGTGAAATGACTAGGCTCTGCCCCCATGACGGAGTCGGCCGACCTCTCGGGCGCCAAGCGGCGCATCGTCGACCGTCTCAAGCGCGCCGAATCGGTCACCGCACCCGAGCTGGCGACCGAGTTCGGGCTCACCGACACCGCCATCCGACAGCACCTCGAGTCGCTCGAGGCCAGTGGGCTGGTCGAGCGTGTCGAGATGCCCCGACAGGGTCGCGGCCGTCCCCCGGTGCACTGGCGCCTGGCCTCGGCCTCCGACGGACTCTTCGCCGACCGTCACGCCGACCTCACCGTCGAACTGCTGGCCACGATCCGTGCCGAACTGGGCGACGAGGCCCTCGACACCGTGGTGGCTGCCCGCGCCCGACGCCAACTCGCCCACTACGAGACCGAGCTCCGCGGAGCCCGAGGAGTGGACGAGAAGGTCCGCCGGCTCGCCGACCTCCGCAGCGCCGAGGGATACCTCGCCGAGGCCGTGTCGACCGACGGTCGGCTGATGCTCGTCGAGCACCACTGCCCCATCCGGAGCGCCGCAGAGTCGTGTGGCTCGCTGTGCGCCGCAGAGCTCGATCTGTTCCGCACCGCCCTCGGACCCGAGGTCGCCGTCGAACGCGAGCAGCACCTGCTCGACGGCGGCCAGCGCTGCGCCTACGTCGTGACGGCGGAGTAGCCCGTGGGCGGCGTCGTCCTCGCCATCGACCAAGGGACGTCGGCGACCAAGGCCGTGGTGGCCTCGTCCGAGGGCGAGGTGCTCGGTCTCGCGGAGTCGCCCGTGACCGTGTCGGCGTCCGCCGACGGAGCCGTCGAGTTCGACCCTGAGTCGATGTGGCAGAGCGTGCTCGATGCCGCTCGCACAGCACTCGCTGCGGCCGGGAACCCGGCGCTCGACGCGATCGGCCTCGGCAACCAGGGCGAGACCATCGTCCCGTGGAACCGCCGTACCGGCTCCGCTGTAGGCGCGGCCGTCGTCTGGCAGGACGGCCGCTCGTCGGGTGTGTGCGACGCTCTCCGGCCGCACGAGGAGCGACTCGCCACCCTCACCGGCCTTGCGCTCGATCCCTACTTCGTCGCCCCCAAGCTGCGCTGGTGGCACGACCTGCACGGACACCCTGCCGATGTCGTCGTCACCACCAGCGACACATGGCTCCTGCGCCGTCTGTGCGGGGCCTTCGCCACCGACGTCGCCACTGCGGGCCGCACACTGCTGCTCGACCTCGACACGCTCACGTGGAGCGACGAGGCCTGCGCCATGTTCGGACTCGACCCCGCTGCGCTTCCCACCGTCGTCCGCAACGCCGGCGTGGTCGGTGAGTGCTCACTGTTCGGCGGCTCGGTTCCCGTCAGTGGCCTGTGCGTCGACCAACAGGCAGCCCTTTTCGCCGAGCGGTGTCGCGAGCCGGGTGAGGCCAAGTGCACCTACGGCACCGGCGCATTCCTCCTTGCGAGCACCGGCCTCGCTCCCCGACGCAGCACCAACGGACTCGTCGCCTGCCCGGCCTGGGACGTCGGCGACGGGGCCCACTACTGCCTCGACGGCCAGGTGTTCACGGCGGGGGCGGCCATCTCGTGGCTCGTCGACCTCGGCATCCTCTCCTCCCCCGCCGACCTCGATGCGCTCGGCGGCAGCGTCTCCGACTCCGACGGTGTGGTGTTCGTCCCCGCCCTCGCCGGTCTTGCCGCGCCGTGGTGGCAACCTGCGGCCCGGGCGTCACTCACCGGGATGAGCCTCTCGACGCGCAAGGAACACCTCGCCCGAGCAGCGATCGACGGCATCGCCGCCCAGGTCGCGCTCCTCGCTCGCGCTGTCGGCCGCGACCTCGGTGCGCCACTCGCCCGACTGCGGGTCGACGGTGGCATCACCCGGAGTGCCACGCTGCTGCAGGTGCAGGCCGACCTCCTCCAGTGCCCCGTCGAGGTCTACCCGTCGCCCCACGCCACCGCACTCGGGGTCGCCGAGATGGCAGCAGTCGGACTCGGACTCGGCTGGGATGCGCCACCTGTCGTGGAGAGGATCGTCGAGCCGTCGATCACTGCCGACGAGGCCGCCCACCGACTGGCGCGCTGGGAGCAGGCCGCCGACGACGTGGCCGGTCGGCGATGAGCAACCCTGCGCACGAACCCTTCGACGTGGCGGTGGTCGGAGCAGGCGTCGTCGGTTGTGCCGTCGCCCGACACCTGACCCTCGCCGGGCTGAGGTGCGCCCTGCTCGAAGCACGGGCGGACGTCGGCTCGGGGACCAGCAAGGCGAACACCGCGATCCTCCACACCGGGTTCGACGCCACGCCCGGTTCCGTCGAGGCACGCCTCGTCGCCCGCGGCTACCAACTGTTGAGCGCGTGGGCCCCGCTCGCCGGTGTCTCCGTCGAGGAGACCGATGCGGTCCTCGTCGCGTGGGACGACGAGCAGGCGTCGACGCTCCCCCGCCTCGCCGAGAAGTCGCGCTCCAACGGACACCACGACGTCGAGATCCTCGATGCATCGAGCGTGCGCGACGCCGAACCGCACCTCGGTCCCGGACTCGCCGGCGGGATGCTGGTGCGGGGCGAGCACATCATCGATCCGTGGTCGACACCGATCGGGTTCGCTCGCGAGGCCGTGACGGCCGGATGCGCACTGCTCACGAGGTTCGAGGTCGCCGAGGTCGCCATCGACTCCGACACCACCACGCTTCGCTCGACCGACGGTCGCGGGGTGCGGGCTCGTTACGTCGTCAACGCCGCAGGCCTCCACGGCGACACCCTCCATCGGATGATGGGATTCGCCGGGTTCACCATCCGTCCCCGCCGCGGCGAACTGATCGTGTTCGACAAGTTCGCCCGAGGGCTGCTGTCACGCACCATCCTCCCCGTCCCCACCTCGCACACCAAGGGCGTGCTCGTCGCTCCCACCGTGTTCGGCAACGTGATGCTGGGCCCGACCGCCGACGACATCGACGATCGCACGGCCACCGGCACCACCGTCGACGGACTCGCCTCGCTGCTCGAACGTGGTCGGCGCATCCTTCCGCGTCTCCTTGACGAGGAAGTGACAGCCACCTACGCCGGACTCCGCACGGCGACCGAGCACTCCGACTACCAACTCTCGGCTGACGCCGGCTCCCGCTACGTCTGCCTCGGCGGGATCCGCAGCACCGGCCTCACCGCCTCCATGGCACTTGGCGAGGAGTGCGCAGCCATGCTCGCCGGCATCGGGCTGCAGATGCCGATGACACTCGGTGCACCGACCGCCGTCGCTCCCGCGGCGCGGATGAGCCCGCTCGGCGACGTGTCGCGTCGCCCGTGGCAGGACGGTGACCGCATCGTGTGCCACTGCGAGCGGGCCACCGCCGAGGAGATCGTCGCCGCCGTGACCGGACCTGTGCCCGCACACGACCTCGACGGGGTGCGCCGCCGTACCCGTGCGATGAACGGTCGGTGTCAGGGGTTCGGTTGCACCGCCGGCGTGTGCGCAACGGCCGCCACGGCGACCGGCACCGAACCGGCTGCGTGGCTGCATGCCCCGGAGGCGGGGTCACGATGACCGCACGGGTCGCGATCGTCGGTGGTGGCGTGTCGGGTCTCTCGGCCGCCATCGCTCTTCGCCGACTCGGTGTCGGAGAGGTCGTCGTCCACGAACGCGAAACGGAGACAGGTGGGGCACCGCGCCACACCGACCACCTCGGCTTCGGCATGCGCGACCTTCGTCGCGTGCTCAGCGGCCCGGAGTACGCGCGCCGGCTCACGACGATCGCCTCCGATGCCGGGGCAC
>JBEBDM010000094.1:0-11904 GCA_041156905.1 Actinomycetota bacterium
GACCGCTCCCAGAGGCGACGAGGCGGCGGTTCAGGTCGGTGGCCACCGTCCAGCGGTCGTGCTCGCGCTCGGGACGGTTGCGTGCACCCTCGCGGTACGAGGTGGCGAGGTGCTGCCACATCGACTCCCACGGCCGTCGTCGTGATGAACCGATGAGGCCAGCGGAGTGAGCGGTCCCGCGTGGATACCCGAGCGCCACGTCGACGGCGAGGAGGGTGCGCATCGAGCCGGGAGTCGATCCCGTCGTCGCCCGTGGTGCGATCAGCTCGGCGAGCCGAGCGTGTGCCTCGAGCCGGGTGGGGATGTTCTCGAGCACCTCGCTGTCGGGTCGACCGCGGGTGCCCGCGTCGAGCGAGCAGATCCAGATCGAGTCAGCACCGCGCTTCGGTCCGGTGTGTGCGCTCCAGTCGACGACGACGATGCGGTCGAAGAGCGACGCCACCACGACGTCAGGCGAGCTCGGCCGCGGCGCCGCGGAACTGGGCGTTGTAGAGGTCGTGGTACGCGCCCCGGCGGGCGAGGAGTTCGCGGTGGTTGCCCTGCTCGACGATGCGGCCGGCGTTCATGACGAGGATCGTGTCGGCGTCGCGGATCGTGCTGAGACGGTGGGCGATCACGAAGCTCGTGCGCCCACCACGCAGGCGTGCCATGGCCCGCTGGATGAGCACCTCGGTACGAGTGTCGACCGAACTCGTCGCCTCGTCGAGGATGAGGATCGACGGCTGCGCGAGGAACGCTCGGGCAATCGTGAGCAACTGCTTCTCGCCGGCACTGAGAGCCGTGCCGTCGTCGTCGAGCACGGTGTCGTACCCGTGGGGCAACGAGTGCACGAAGCGGTCGACGTAGCAGGCCTTCGCGGCAGCGAGCACCTCTTCCTCGGTGGCATCGACACGGCCGTAGGCGATGTTCTCGCGGATCGTCCCGTGGAACAGCCACGTGTCCTGCAGCACCATGCCGGTGCATCCACGGAGTTCGGCCCGCGGCATCGAGGCGATGTCACGGCCGTCGAGGAGGATCTGTCCACCATCGAGTTCGTAGAAGCGCATCAGCAGGTTGACGAGGGTCGTCTTGCCGGCTCCGGTGGGTCCGACGATGGCGACCGTGCGGCCCGGCTCGACGACGAGCGACAGGTCGTCGATGAGAGGAATGTCGGGCTTGTAGCGGAACGACACGTCGCGGAACTCGACCCGGCCCTCGACAGGAGCATCGACTGCCGACTCGGTGTCGTCGACCGGATCGGGACTCTGCGCGGGCGAGTCGAGCAGTTCGTACACGCGCTCGGCCGAGGCGATGCCCGACTGGAGGACGTTCACCATCGACGCCGTCTGTGTGAGCGGCTGGGAGAACTGGCGCGAGTACTGGATGAAGGCCTGCACGTCGCCGATGCCGAGCGAGCCGTTGGCGACCTTGAGCCCACCAAACACGGCGACGGCCACGTAGTTGAGGTTGCCGACCATGATCATCGCCGGCTGGATGCATCCGCTGATGAACTGCGCCGAGCGCCCGACGTCGTGCAGGTCGCTGTTGATCGCGGCGAAGCGACCCTCGCTCTCGGCCTGGCGGCCGAAGGCGGTGATCAGCGCATGCCCGGTGAAGGTCTCCTCCACGTGCGCGTTGAGTGCGCCGGTGTGCTTCCACTGGGCGACGAACCGACCCTTGGAATAGCCGGCGATCCGACCCATCAGCATCAGCGAGAGCGGCACGGTGAACACCGCGATCAGCGCCAGCTGCCACGAGATCCAGAGCATCATCGCCACGGTCCCGACGATGGTCAGGATGCCGGTGAGGAGCTGGCTGATCGACTGCTGGAGGCTCTGGGCGAGGTTGTCGATGTCGTTGGTGACACGGCTGAGCAGATCGCCGCGCGACTGCTGGTCGACGTGGGCCAGGGGCATCGAGTGAAGGGTGGCCTCGACCCGCGAACGCATCCGCTCCATCGAGCGCTGCACGACACCGGCGAGAAGCCACGCCTGCGCGTAGGAGAGCACGAAGCTCGCGACGTAGAGGCCGGCGGCGAGCCAGAGCGTCGAGTGCAGCTCGTCGAAGTCGATGCCCGGCCCGCCCGATGCGCGACCGAAGACTCCACGGAAGATGAGGTTCGTCGCGTTGCCGAGCACACGTGGCCCGGCGACGACGAGCGACACGCTGACGACGGCGAACACGAGCACGGTCCAGAGGCGTCGGCGCTCCGGCCCGAGGTCGGTCAGCAGGCGTCGCGCCGTTCCCTTGAAGTCCTTCGACTTCTCGGTCGGGACACCGACGGTGTGCATGCGTCCGCCACGCAGTTCGGCCGTGCTCGCCGACGGTCGCGGCGCCTCGGTGGTCTCCTTGCCGCTCACGAGGTCACCTCCCCCGTGGTGGCGTTCGTCGAGGTCTCGGCAGCGAGCTCGTCGACGGTGAGCTGCGACGCCACGATCTCCTGGTACGTGGGGCAGTTCGAGAGCAGTTCGTCGTGTGTTCCGAGGCCGACCGTCTCGCCGTCCTCGAGCACGAGGATGCGCGTGGCGTCGCGGATCGAGCTGACACGTTGGGCGACGACGATCACCGCGGCCTCGGTCGTCCACGGTCCGAGCGCCGCACGGAGTCGGGCGTCGGTGGCCATGTCGAGTGCCGAGAACGAGTCGTCGAAGAGATACAGGGCCGGGCGCCGGATGAGGGCGCGTGCGATCGCGAGTCGCTGGCGCTGCCCACCCGAGACGTTCGTTCCGCCCTGCGTGATCGTGGCGTCGAGTCCACCGTCCATCGCCCGCACGAAGTCGGCGGCCTGGGCGATCTCGAGTGCCGCCCACATCTCGGCCTCGGTGGCGTCGTCCCGTCCGACCCGCAGGTTCGAGGCGACGGTGCCCGAGAACAGGTACGGCTTCTGGGGGACGATGCCGATCGCGTTCCACAGTTGGTCGGGTGCGAGGTCGCGGACGTCGGTGCCGTTGAGTCGGACCGTTCCCTCGCTCGCGTCGAGGAGGCGAGCGGCGAGGTTGACGAGGGTCGTCTTGCCCGAGCCGGTGCTGCCGATCACGGCGAGGGTCTCGCCGGCAGCGCACGTCACGCTGATGCCGGAGAGCACGGCGTGCTCGGCGCCGGGATACCGGAAGCCGACGTGGTCGAACTCCACCGATGCCGACGGGCCGAGGGGGAGTGGCGAGGTCGGGGCCGAGATGCTCGTCTCGGTGGAGAGGACCTCCATGATCCGCTCCGAACTCACCGCGGCGCGCGGCACGAGTGCGGCCATGTACGTGGCGAGGAGCACCGACATCAGGATCTGGGTCAGGTACGTGAGGAAGGCGACCAGCTCGCCCATCGCCAGGTCGCCGGAGTTCACACGGTCGGCACCGAACCAGACGGCGGCGACGCTGGAGACGTTCACGATCGCCATGGCCGTGGGGAACATCAGCCCCATGAGCCGTCCGCCGCGCATCGCGGTGCGGGTGATGATGCCGCTCTTGGTCTCGAAGCGATCGGTCTCGTAGGGCTCGCGGACGAACGCTCGCACGACCCGCATGCCGGTGATCTGCTCACGGGCGACACGGTTGAGGTCGTCGATCCGGTCCTGCATCACACGGAACGTCGGGACCATGCGGATGAGGATGTTGCCGATCACGATGACCATCACCGGGATCGCGACCGCCAGGACCCCGGTGAGCGGGACGTCCTCCTGCAGGGCCATCACGAGTCCGCCGACCGCCATGATCGGGGCGCCCACCAGCAGGGTGCACGTCATCTGCACGAGCGTCTGCACCTGGGTCACGTCGTTGGTGACCCGTGTGATGAGGCTCGGCGCACCGAGATCGGCGATCTCGCGGGCCGAGAACGACGTGGTCCGCTGGAACAGGTCGGTGCGGACGTCGCGTCCGAAACCTGCGGCGACCGTCGAGCCGTAGTAGATGGCGAGCACGCTGAAGGCGATCTGAACGACCGTCACCGCCAGCATCCAGGCGCCATGTCGCCAGATGTAGCCGGTGTCGCCGCGCAGCACGCCGTTGTCGATGATGTCGGCGTTGAGCCGGGGCAGGTACAGGGCGGCGATCGTCTGGACGGCCTGGAAGAGCACGACGAGCGACAGCGGCCGGACGTACCGGCGCAGGTGGAGTCGCAGCAGTCGTAGGAGCATGGGGTCGCCAGTCTGCCCGTGAGCACGCCGATGCGGCGAGGCGGGGCCGTCGCTAGGTTCGGGGCATGAGTTCCGTCGAGGCGTCACCCACTGGGTCCCCGCTGGCTGGGTCTGGGCTCCCTGAGTCGGTCGACGTCGCGATCGTGGGCGCCGGTCTTGCCGGACTCGCCGCTGCCCGAGTGGCGCAGGAGGCCGGCCGTTCGGTGGTGGTGCTCGAGTCGTCCGACGGGGTCGGGGGTCGGGTTCGGACCGACGTCGTCGACGGCTTCCGTCTCGACCGGGGCTTCCAGGTCCTGCTCACGGCCTACCCGGAGATCCCCCGGCAGTTCGACGTACCGGCTCTGCACCTCAAGGAGTTCGCACCCGGGGCACTCATCTGGACCGGCCGCCGTTTCCACGCCGTCGCCGACCCATTCCGTTCGCCTGGCCGTGTGGTCTCCTCGGCCCTGGCCCCCGTCGCCTCCGTGTTCGACAAGGCCCGTCTCGCCCTCACGCTGCGGCGGCTCTCCTCGGCCGACCCGCGCGACCTCCTCCGGGGTCGCGACATCCCGACGATGTCGGCCCTCCACGACGACGGTTTCGGGGCGACGACCATCGAGCGCTTCCTGCGGCCGTTGGTGGGTGGCATCCAGCTCGACGCCCGGCTCACCTCGAGCTCGCGGATGCACGACGTCATCCTGCGCACCCTCGCCGTCGGCTCCTCGGCGGTGCCCGATGGCGGCATGCAGCAGATCCCCGAGCAACTCGCTGCTCGTCTGGCTCCGGGAACGGTGCGGCTCGGCCACCCGGTGGCACAGGTGGGCCCGGGTGGCGTGCGCCTGGCCGACGGCCGGAATGTGTCGGCGTCGCGTGTGATCGTGGCGACCGAGGGCCCGGTGGCGGCGCGCATGCTCGGCGACCGCGGCGTCAACGACCCGGGTTCGCGGTCGGTGTCGTGTCTGTGGTTCGACGCGCCTGCGAGTCCCGTGCCCGCTCGTCACCGGCGCCTCATCGTCCTCGACGGAGCGCGTTCAGGCCCGGCGTTGAACGTGGCCGTGATGAGCGACGTCGCCCCCGGCTACGCAGCCGGAGCACCGGGTCGGACGCTCGTGGCCGCGGCGTGCCCGGCGGGCACAGGAGCCGACCCCTCGCTCGAACACGACGTGCTCGACGATGCTGCCCTCGAGGCTCGGGTGCGCACGCAGCTGCGGCTGTGGTGGGGGTCGCAGGTCGACGAGTGGCGCACGCTCCGCCTCGACCGCATCGTCCACGGCCAGCCCGATCACCAGCCGCCGTTCGCTCCGCGCCGCAACCAGTCGCTCGGTGACGGGCTGTTCGTGTGCGGCGACCACCGCGACACGCCCTCGATCCAGGGCGCGTTGTTCAGCGGTCGCCGTTGTGGACTGTCGGCCGTCGCCGACCTCGGCTGAGCAGCGAGCGCCGACGCGCGTCAGGCCGGGTGGGCGGCGATGAAGTCGACGATGACCCGTGCGACCTCCGGGCCGCGGTCCTCCTGGAGGAAGTGACCGGCGCCCTCGATGATGGGGTGCGAGAGCCCCTCGCAACCCGGGACGCTCCGGAGGAATGCCTTGGCGCCGCCCTTGGTGACGGGGTCGCTGTCGCTGAACGCGCACAACCACGGCTTGTGGAACTGCCCGATCGAGGTCCAGGCGGCCATCTGCGCGTCGTGCTCGGGGTCGTCGGGGCTGGCGGGCACGAGCGACGGGAAGATCCGGGCGCCGGCCTTGTACGAGTCGTCCGGATACGGGGCGTCGTAGGCGGCGATGACGTCGGGGGAGAGGTCGGTGGTGCAGCCCCCGTTCACGATCTGCCCGATCGGGAACTTCGGCGAGTCACGGCTGAAGGAGCGCCATGCGAGGAACGCCTCGTTCGGCGGGATCTCGCCGGTGGGCAGGCCGGTGTTGCCGATCACGACCCGGGCGAAGCGATCGGGGTGGGCGGCCACGACCCGCAGGCCGATGAGCCCGCCCCAGTCCTGACCGAAGAACGTGCAGCGCTGGAGGTCGAGGTGCTCGACCACGAGCTCGGTGGTCCACGCGACCTGACGGGCGTAGCTGTAGTCCGACTTCTCCGACGGCTTGTCGCTCCGACCGAAGCCGATGAGGTCGGGGACGACGACACGGTGTCCGGCGGCGACGAGCACCGGGATCATGTGTCGGTAGAGGAAGCCCCACGAGGGCTCGCCGTGGAGCAGCAGCACCGGGTCGGCGTCGGCCGGACCCTCGTCGACGTACGCCATGCGGAGCGTGCCGTCGGTGACTCCCTGCGCGCCGACCTCGGCGTACCGGGGCGTGTAGGGGTAGTCGGGGATGGCGGCGAAACGCTCGTCGGGGGTGCGCAGGATGGGCATGGTGGCTCCGATGTCGTGAGGGTGGCGGCGGTCAGCGGTCAGCGGTCGGCGAAGAGGCGGGTCAGGCCCTCGAGGACGGCGACGCGGGCCGCGTCCACCGAGAGGGACTGGTCGTCGCGCAGCAGGCGCCACGTCTCGAACGAGGTGAGCACGTCGGCGACGGCCAGCAGCGTGGTGGCCTGGTGTCCGGCGGCAGCGAGTTCGGGCGCGACCACGTCGGCCACCTGCTCGCGCAGTTGAAGGCGGTTGGAGCGCATGGCATCGGCGATGGTCGGGTTCTTGTGGGCGCGCATCCGTGTCACCATCGCCACGGCACCGACCGCCTCCCACAGCACGCTGCGCTGGGTGGCGAGCTCGCTCAGGCGGGTCGGGAGCGGCTGGTCGGGCCGCACGTCGACCGAGGTCAGGTGCCGGACGCGGTGGACCTCGGCGAGGATCGCGGCGCGGGCGAGGTCGTCGACGTCGTCGAAGTACCGGAAGAGTGATCGTGACGAGACCCCTGAACGGGCGGCGATCTCCTCCGTGCTCGGGCTGAGGTTGCCCTCCTGGAAGAGCGTCAACAGGGCGTCGACGACGGCACGGCGGTTGTTGTCACGCCGGAGCCGGCGGCCGTCCGTGGTGGTTTCGTCGGTCGACATGCCGAAAGGGTAACACCGGGGGATGAGTTGACAGTCATCGTGTCACTAGTTCGTCCGAACAGGGGTCGCGTGTGCGAATGTGGGGCATGAGCACCGAGAACCCGTCGTCGTCCGCCGCCCCTCGACCCGGTCGCCGGGTGGCCCTCGTCGCCGATGCCGGCTTCTACGTCGGCCCGGCCCTCGCCCTCGGCCTCGCCGAGCGTGGCCACGACCTCGTGGTCGGCGATCCGGCCGAGGGCCTGGTCGAGCAACTCGAGGCGAGGGGAGCGGTCGTCCACGTCGTGCACGGGGTGCGCGACCTCGCCGATCCGTCGGCCTCGGAGGCCCTCGTCGCGGGCGCCCTCGACGCCTTCGGCCGCCTCGACTCGGCCACGGCCTTCAGTGGCCGGGTCGTCACCGGGCGTTTCCTCGACTCGACCGCCGGCGACCTCGCCAAGGTGGTACGCGGGTGCGTCGAGGCCCCGTACCACTTCCTCAAGGCCGTCGTCCCGCCGATGGTGGCGGCCGGCGAGGGCCAGATCCTGGTGATCACGAGCGCCACGGGAGCCCGGCCCGAGCCGTCGGCACCGCTCTACTCGACGGCTCGTGCCGCCGCGAACATGCTGGTCAGGAACGTGGCGGCGGAGGTGGCCCGGCACTCGGTGCAGGTCAACGCCGTCGGGACCAACTTCATGGACTTCCCCGAGTTCCGCCGGGCGTCGGGTGCCGACGACCCCGAGGTCAGGGCCCGGATCGAGTCCCGCGTGCCCATGCGTCGGCTCGGGACGATGGAGGAGTTCGCGGCGTTCTGCTTCCCGTACGTCGACGGCACGAGCCGCTTCACCACGGGGCAGTTCACCGCCTACGCCGGTGGTTGGGTCTGACGCTCGCGGGGTCGGCCCGCGGGTCGTGAACCACCGGCGTTTCAAGCCCGAACGGGGCCGATAGAGTCGTCCACTGTGCCCGTGGCCAGTTGGCCCTGCGCGCCTGTGCTCCCACCCGGTCCCCCGACCGGCCCACACGAAGGAACGACGAAGATGGCCAAGCGCGAGTTTCCCCTCGAGCGGACCCGCAACATCGGCATCATGGCCCACATCGACGCGGGCAAGACGACGACGACCGAGCGCATCCTGTACTACACGGGTAAGAGCTACAAGATCGGCGAGGTCCACGACGGCGCGGCGACCATGGACCACATGGCCCAGGAGCAGGAGCGCGGCATCACGATCACCTCGGCTGCCACGACCTGCATCTGGAACGACCACCGCATCAACATCATCGACACGCCCGGTCACGTGGACTTCACCATCGAGGTCGAGCGTTCGCTGCGCGTCCTCGACGGCGCCGTGACCGTGTTCGACTCGGTGGCCGGCGTCGAGCCCCAGACCGAGACCGTGTGGCGTCAGGCCAACAAGTACCGCGTCCCCCGCATGTGCTTCGTCAACAAGATGGACCGCATCGGCGCGAACTTCTACCGCACCGTCGAGATGGTGAAGACCCGTCTCGAGGCGACCACCGCCGTCCTCCACCTCCCGGTGGGTGCCGGTGGCCCCGAGAGCAACGAGCCCTTCGCCGGTCTCGTCGACCTCGTGAAGATGAAGGCCCTGATCTGGCGTGACGAGGAACTCGGCGCCAAGTGGGACGAGGTCGACATCCCGGCGCACATGACCGAGATGGCTGCCAAGTACCGCGAGGAGCTCCTCGAGACCATCGTCACCAGTGACGACGCCCTCATGGAGAAGTACCTCGGCGGCGAGGAGCTGACCGAGGCCGAGGTCAAGCGGGCGATCCGTAAGGGCACCCTGGCGTTCGACTTCGTGCCGATCCTCTGCGGCTCGGCCTTCAAGAACAAGGGCGTCCAGCCCATGCTCGACGCCGTCATCGACTACCTGCCGAGCCCGCTCGACATCCCGCCGGCGCAGGGCGTCAAGCCCAACAGCGAGGACGTCATCGAGCGCAAGGCGAGCGAGAGCGAGCCCTTCGCCGCACTGGCGTTCAAGATCGTCGCCGACCCGTTCGGCAAGCTCACCTACTTCCGCGTGTACTCGGGCCACATCGCCAAGGGCGACGAGGTCTACAACTCCACCAAGGAGAAGCGTGAGCGTCTCGGCCGCATCCTCCTGATGCACGCCAACCAGCGCGAAGACCTCGACGTGGCCCTCGCCGGCGACATCGTGGCCGGCCTCGGCTTCAAGGAGGTCACCACCGGTGACACCCTGTGCGACCGCGCCAACCCGATCATCCTCGAGCGGATGGAGTTCCCCGAGCCGGTGATCCACGTGGCCATCGAGCCCAAGACCAAGGACGACCAGGACAAGCTCGGCAAGGCGCTCAAGTCGCTCTCCGACGAGGACCCGACCTTCCGTGTCCGCACCGACGAGGAGACCGGCCAGACCGTCATCTCCGGCATGGGCGAGCTCCACCTCGAGATCCTCGTCGACCGTATGCAGCGCGAGTTCAACGTCGTCGCCACGGTCGGCAAGCCGCAGGTGGCCTACCGCGAGACGATCACCAAGAGCGTCGAGTCGGTCGAGTACCGCCACATCAAGCAGTCGGGTGGCTCGGGTCAGTTCGCCGTCGTGAAGATCACCCTCGAGCCGAACCCGGGCAAGGGCTACGAGTTCGTCGACAAGATCACCGGCGGTCGCGTGCCCCGTGAGTACATCCAGCCGACCAACGCCGGTATCCAGTCGGCGCTCGACTCGGGTGTCCTCGCCGGCTACCCGACGGTCGACGTCAAGGCGATGCTCGTCGACGGCCAGTACCACGACGTCGACTCGTCGGAAATGGCGTTCAAGATCGCCGGTCAGATGGCGTTCAAGAAGGCTGCCGAGATGGCCAAGCCGGTCATCCTCGAGCCGATCATGCAGGTCGAGGTCGTGACCCCCGAGGAGTACATGGGCGGCGTCGTGGGCGACCTCAACAGCCGTCGTGGCCGCATCGAGGGCATGGAAGCCCGTGGCAACACGCAGGTCGTGCGTGCGCAGGTGCCGCTCTCGGAGATGTTCGGTTACTCGACCGACCTCCGCAGCGCCACCCAGGGCCGCGCCACCTACACGATGCAGTTCGCGCAGTACGCCGAGGTTCCCGGCAACATCTCGAACGAGATCGTCAAGCGCGTCCGCGGCGAGTAATCGTCGCCCGACATCACACAGCGTCCGAAGGGGCGGGGCCGCAAGGCCCCGCCCCTTCGCCATTCAGCACCCGTCATGCCCCACCGACGTCATGCCAAGACGAGGGATTCCCTTGCTTCCTCATGACCTCGGACCGCTGACTTCCGGCGTGGCCGCTCGGGGGTCCCCAGTGAGGGCGTGAAGGACGTCGATGCCGAACTGATCCGCCGTGCTGCAGGGACCGGCGGACTCGTCGATCTCGCCGAGGTGCGCGCTGTGGGGCTGACGGCGTGGCAATGGCAGCACAGAGTGCGCTCTGGTGCGTGGGTGCCCGTGGCCCCTGGGGTGTGGCGCCCCGTGACCAGCACCGAGAACTTCACGATGCGAGTCAGGGCGTTCTCGCGATCTCTTGGCCCAGAAGCAGCGCTCTCGGGAGCGGCGGCAGCTGCGTGGTGGGGACTCGACGGGTTCGACCGTGACCAGGAAAAGGTCGTGTTCACGGTGCCTCGCTCGGCTCGGTGGCATCGGTCGCTGCCAGTCCGAACGACCGACGATGGGAGGCTCACCGACCTCTTGCGCCACGACGGTGTGAGGTTGTTCTCGGTGTCCCGGCTGATCCTCGATCTGGCGGCGGCCGGGGAGCCGGCTCGTCGGATCGAGAGCGCGATCGACAGCGGAATCCGTCTCCGGCTGACGTCGGTGGCAACCCTGCGTCAGCGGATCGGCGAAGCCTCGAATGAGGGACGCCGGGGAATCCGGCTGCTGAGAGAACTCATGCTCGACAGCGGCGGGGAGTCGGCTCTCGAGCGGAGGTTCCTCCGTGTGGTCAGGGCGGCCGGCCTCCCTCGGCCCCGTCCGCAGGTGGCCGGCGTGCGAGAGTCGGGCCGGGCGATGCGCGTCGACTTCGAGTTCCCGAACGGGCTCGTGGCCGAGGTATCCGGACGACTCGGACACACCTCGGATCGCGATCGGCAGCGGGAGGTCCGGCGTCGAAATGCGCTGAGTGCCCAGGGAAGGAACTACGTCGAGTTCACCACCGCCGACGTTGTCGAGGACCCTGCGTACGTCGTTGCCTCCCTCCGGGCGGCTATCAGCGGTTGACGTCATGTCGAGGCGAGGGAATCCCCCGCCTCGACATGACGTCGGCGCGTTGGGGAGGAGTCTCGGGGGAGGGTTGGAGACGTCGGAGGGGGCGCTACACTCGCACCGTTCTTTGACAACCCACTTGATCCCGGAACACGGAGAGAGATATGAGCAAGGCCAAGTTCGAGCGCACCAAGCCGCACGTCAACATCGGAACGATGGGTCACATCGACCACGGCAAGACCACATTGACGGCTGCCATCTCCAAGACCCTCGCGGATCGTGGGTTGGCGCAGTACACGCCGTTCGATCAGATCGACAAGGCGCCGGAGGAGAAGGCTCGTGGTATCACGATCTCGATCGCGCACATCGAGTATGAGACCGCGAATCGTCACTATGCGCATGTCGACATGCCGGGTCACGCGGACTACATCAAGAACCTGATCACGGGTGCGGCGCAGGTGGATGGCGCGATCCTGGTGGTCGCCGCGACGGATGGTCCGATGCCCCAGACGCGTGAGCACGTGCTGCTCGCTCGTCAGGTGGGTGTGCCGTACATCGTGGTGGCGTTGAACAAGTCCGACATGGTCGAGGACGAGGAGCTCCTGGAGTTGGTGGAGCTCGAGGTTCGCG
>JBEBDM010000095.1:0-6634 GCA_041156905.1 Actinomycetota bacterium
GAGGAGGCGGCGGCGGGAGAGGGCGCCGACCCGTTCGTCAGCACTCCCCACGCGCCGTCGGCTGCGACCGTGGTCCCGTCGATCGTGGTGCCGTGGGCCGACACCGGTGCGGGCACTGCCTTCGGCACGCTCGTGCACGAGGTGATGGAGCGGCTCGACCCGACCAGCGACACCATCGACGACGATGTCGACCAGGTGGTCGGGATGCTCCTGCGCCGTCACCGCTTGCGTCTCGAACCGGCTGCTGTCGCGGCGGGAGTGCTCACATCGTTGCGGACGCCGCTCGGGCCGATCTTCGACGGGCGTTCGCTCGTCGACATCCCGGCCTCCGACCGCCTCGCCGAACTCGACTTCGAGATGACCCTCGCCGGAGCGAGTGGCCAGGTCCCGGTGACCGCGATCGGGGACGTCCTGCTCGGGACGCTCGCAGCCGACGACCCGATGCGGTCGTACGCCGCCGAGCTCGCCGCGGGTCGGCTCGACGTGATGACCGCCGGCTATCTGCGTGGCTCGATCGATGCCGTGTTCCGCATTCCCGACCCGACGTGTGGACATCGCTACGTCGTCGTCGACTACAAGACGAACCGCCTCCACGAACGGGGCGCGGCTGATCCGTTGGCGGCGTACCACCCGTCGCTCCTGCCAGCCGAGATGGCTCACACCGACTATGCGCTGCAGGCCCTGCTCTACAGCGTTGCCCTGCACCGGTATCTCCGGTGGAGGTTGCCGAACTACGAACCCGGTGTGCACCTCGGAGGCATCGGCTACCTGTTCATGCGCGGCATGGTCGGTCCGTTAACCCCTGTCGCTGACGGACACCCCTACGGCGTGTTCGGTTGGCGTCCGCCTGCAGCGACGATCGTGGACCTCGACCAGCTTCTCGCGGGTGACTCCGGAAGGGGTGCGGCATGAGCGGCTCATCGTCGAACGGCTCGGTCCTGGCGGCCCTCGATGCGTCCAGCCTCGGTGGGTCGGTCGTGATCCCCCCGTCGGTGACGTCACTAACGCCCGTGGTCGAGGCCGGTGTCATCGGCGCGGGTGAGGTCCATGCAGCGGCGTGGCTCGAACGGTCGGTCGGGCACGGCTCTGACGCCGTGACGCTGGCCATGGCGATGGCCGTGTGGGCGGGGGCTCAGGGGCACTCGTGCCTCGACCTCGGCCTGGTCGAGAGGGCCGTCAGCCGGGCGATGGGTGGGGAACGTTCCACGCCGTTGGATGCACCGGCTCAGGCGACCGACGATCTTCCGGCGTGGCGAGCGCTCGAGTGGCCCGATGCCGCGACGTGGGTGGCGGAGTTGCGTGCGGCAACGTCGGCCGTGCGAGTGGTCGAGTCGCTCGACCCAGAGCCCGTTCTCGATCCGCGGCCGCTCGTCCTCCACGGGACTCGACTCTTCCTGCAGCGGCACTGGATCGACGAAGGCATCATCACGACGTCGTTGCGTGGGCGTGCCACGTCGATCGATGGTGAGCTGACGGCGCCGGTTGCGACGATGCGTGACGCGTTGCTCCCCGTGCTCGACCCCGACGGCAACGAGAACCTCCAGCGTCGGGCCGTCGAGACCGTGCTCGCCAATCGCCTCGCCATCGTCGTCGGCGGACCCGGCACGGGCAAGACGTACACGGTGGCCCGTCTGCTCGCCGTGCTCCTGGCCGACGAGCGTGCTCGTGGACGCTCGCTGCGCATCGGACTGGCTGCGCCCACCGGCAAGGCTGCAGCGCGCATGCAGGAGTCGCTGCGTGACGCGGTCAGCGGCAAGGACTTCGTCGCTGTGGTGCCGGCGGAGGTGCGCGCCGAACTCGCAGCGCTCGCACCGGTCACCGTCCACCGGTTGCTCGGCCCGCTTCCCGATCGCCGCCAGAGATTCCGTCACGATGCCGATCAGCAACTCCCGTACGACATCGTCGTCATCGACGAGACGTCGATGGTGCCGTTGCCGCTGATGGCGCGACTCATGGAAGCGATGCCTACCGAGGCGCGTCTCGTGCTCGTCGGCGATCCCGACCAGCTCGAGAGCGTGGAACTTGGCGCCGTGCTCGGCGACCTCACCTCGGTTGCTGAGTCGGGCGCGCCGTCCCCGCTCTCAGGGCGGTTGGTCCGTCTCCTGCGTGCCGTTCGCTACGGCGGCGATTCCCCGATCGCACTGCTGGCCACTGCGATCCGTGTGCCCGATGCCAGCGCTGCCAACGTCCTCGCGGCAATGCCTGCATCTGCATCCGACGGGCCGGCGGGTTCGGTCCGTTTCGTGGAGGTCGACAGCCCGATCGCCCCGTCGGCGTTGGAGGCGGTGCGCGCCGTGGTCGCGCCCGTCCTCGAGCGGCTCGCCGATCAGGCGCGTGCGGGACGGAGCGACGATGCGCTCAGGACGTTGCTGGAGTGCCGCATCCTCTGTGCCCACCGCGAGGGCCACTTCGGCGTCTCGCAGTGGAACCGCTACTGCGAGGCATGGATGTGCGGGTCGGCTGGTGACAACGGGACGTGGTACCCGGGGCGGCCGCTCCTTGCGACCCGCAACGATCCGCGCACTGGCCTCGCGAACGGAGACACGGGTGTCGTCGTAGTGCACGACGGCAGGAAGATGGCTGCCTTCGCGACCGCGACAGGAGTGCGTCTCCTCGAGACCGTCCAGCTCGACGATGTCGAGACCGCGTTCGCGATGACCGTCCACAAGAGCCAGGGCAGTGAGTACCAGACCGTCGTCATGATCCTCCCGCCGGCGCACTCGCCGCTGGTCGGACGCGAACTGCTCTACACGGGCGTGACACGCGCTCGTCGGCACCTCCTCGCCGTCGGTCAGTCGGCGGCCGTGGTGGCATCGGCGCTGACGCCGGCGGAACGTATGACCGGGTTGCGCGACGCTCTGCGCGACTGACGGCACGGAGCAATCCCGTTCCACCTGCGTTGGTAGTGTCCGCTAGGAGGACAAGTGGCCATTTCGACACAGCGGCCGGTACGGTGCGCCGCATGTCGCACCCCCACCTGACGATGCCGGTCGTGGCCCTCGGGCCGAGCCCGGCGTACGCCATCGCCGGCGGGGGGATCGTGGTCGTGGCGGTGCACGGGCGAGCCCAGCAGCCGGCCTACATGGTCGACAACCTCGTGGATCGGGTGGCTCCCGCCCTCGTCGGTCCGGTGGCCTGGCTGCTTCCCGTCGCGGCCGACAACACCTGGTACCCGGCGGGCTTCCTCGCCCCGTTCGAGGAGAACCAGCCCTCGCTCGACGGCGCCCTCGCCGCGCTCGACAGCGTGGCGGCGCGACTGCTGGCCGACGACATCCCCGAGGATCGCATCGTGTGGGCGGGGTTCTCCCAGGGCGCTTGCCTCGTGAGCGAATGGGTGGCGCGTCATCCTCGTCGGTGGGGCGGGCTCCTCGCCTTCACCGGTGGCCGGATCGGACCGTCGGGGACCGACCTCACGGTCCACGGATCGTTCGAGGGGATGCCCGCTTACTTCGGCGTCGGCGAGATCGACGAGTGGGTTCCCGAGCCGCGGGTCACGGCGACGGCCGAGGTGTTCCGTGCGGCGGGGGCATGGGTGACCGAGGACGTCTTCCCCGACCACGTGCACGAGATCAGCGATGCCGAGATCGAGCGCGGGATCGCCCTGCTCTCTTCGGTGTAGACATCGGCGCGCCGTGACGCGCGAGAGCGGCCAGACTGGTTGCATGAGTTCCGTCGTTCCTGACCACGGCGTCGACGTGATCGGCGACATCCACGGGCACCTCGACCCGCTCGAGCGACTGCTGCGCGCGCTCGGCTACGAGCCCGTCGACGGCGTCTGGCGGCACCCGACGCGCACGGCAGTGTTCATCGGGGACCTCATCGATCGCGGGCCCGGTCAGATCGCCGTGCTCGAGCTGGTGCGCGCGATGGTCGAGGCAGGCTCGGCGCGCATCGTGCTCGGGAACCATGAGTTCAACGCCGTCGCGTTCGCCACCGAATGGCCCGACCGGCCCGGCGAGTTCGCGCGTCGTCGCGACCACGACAACCGACACCAGCACCAGGCGTTCCTCGACGCCGTCGGTCTCGACTCCCCGACGCATCGTCACTGGATCTCGTGGTTCTGCACGATCCCGATGTGGGACGAGGTCCAGCTCGGCGACTCGACGCTCCGCCTCGTGCACGCCTGTTGGAGCGAGGCCGACATGGACGTCGTGCGTCCGCTGCTCGGCCCGAACCGCACGCTCACCACCGAGTTCGTGCTCGACGCCAGCCGCAAGGGAACCCCGGTGTACGAGTCGCTCGAGGTGCTGGTGAAGGGTCCCGAGGCGCACATGGGCGGAGCCTCGTACAAGGACAAGGAAGGGCGCGAGCGTCGCAAGGCCCGTCTGCAGTGGTGGCTCGCCGATGCGCGCACGTTGCGTGAGGCCGTGCTCATCCCGGGCAACGCCAGCGGGTTGACGGGCGAGGTGCCCGACACCCCGATCGACAACGCTCACCTCTACACGAGCGACATCCCAGTGATCGTCGGCCACTACTGGGCCGATCCGGGGACTGCGCCATGGAGCGAGAAGGTGGCCTGTGTCGACCACAGCGTCGCCAAGAAGGGTCACCTCGCCGCCTACCGCTGGTCGGGCGAGCAGTCCCTCGTGGCCGCCAACATCGTCAGCGTCCCCGCCATCCCCTGACCCAAACCCCACCGATCTCGGCACAGATCGTCCCGGATTTCGAGACCATTCGTACCGAGATCTCGGGTGCCTCAGGATCTCGGTACGAATGGTTCCGCTTTCCGGGACTGAACGCGCCGAGATCGGTGGGTCTGAGGGGCGGTGGGTCAGGAGAGGAGGGGGAGGGCGTCGGGGGTGACCCTGGCGGGGTCGAAGAAGGCGAAGAACTCCTTCGACGAACCGTCGAGATACCGGCGCGGGTTGCCGCTCATCCGCTCGTCGACCCAGTGCGGCTCGGCAGCTCCGTCGGCGGTGTGGGTGTAGGTCATGAACGTCGGCCAGTCGACGTTGATGTCCATCTGCATCGCCATCACACAGCCCATCGCGATGAGTGTCTCGGCGAGTTGGTGGGCATCGACCATCGCGGCCATCACGTAGGCGATGCGACCGTCGGCGATGGTGCAGACTGCCGAGCGCTTCACGTACACGGCGTTGCCGTGGTCGGCGCCCCACCACACACCGTTGGCGACGGCCTCGTCGACCCGCGACCTGCCGTCGTCGACGATCAGTTCGAGGTTCTGGCGCAGCGACACCCACGATCCGTCGTCGATGATGTCGCGGCCCAGCTGTCCCATCGACAGCACACCCTGCGCGTCGATCGCGAGCGTGGCATCACCCTCGCGCAGCGGTTTCATCACCCGACCCTCGGTGACGTAGCCGCCCTTCATGTGGTCGAAGCGGAAGCCGCCGTTCATCGCCGCGATCAGGGCCGGCTGTAGGACAGCGGGAACCCTGTTGCCGCGCGTCCAGCCACCGCCACCAGGCATCTCGCTGCCGTTGAACAGGGCGGTACGGAGGTGCGTCTGGTCGAGCACGACCATCGTGGCGACGATGCCTCCGACGTCGGCGATCGGCCTGTAGCCAGTGGCCCACATGGCGGGCTCACCCGCGGCGGTGGCCACCACCGTCCACTGACCCTCGCCGTCGAGTGCGGGTTCGATCACCGGCGTGAGCGTTGCGGGTGGTGCAGGGGCTGGAGGAAGCGTGGTGGTCGGTTCGCCCGATGTCGTGGTGGCGTCGTCGAGCGTGGTGGTCGGTGCCGGTGTCGTGGTGCTCGTGGTCGGCGCGGGCGTCACCGGGGTGACAGCGAGGTCGGTGGCGGGTGTGGCGCTCGGCGGCTCGGAGTAGGTCCATGCCTCGAGTTGGTCGATCACCGCACCGAGCCGGTGGTCGCGCGCCCAGGTGGCGAGGCGCGACGCGACCCGGTCGCCGTTGTCGGGAACGACGGCCACGAGTATGGAGACGAGCGTCCACACGATGAGAGCGGGCAGGGCGCCGAAGGCGACAGCCCGTACGGGCTGACGACGCGCTCGCCGGCCGAACACCCACCAACCGACACCTGCAGCAGCGACCACCACGAGGAAGCCACCGACCCCACCGGTGAGCCATGCCAGACCGAGAGTCGCGGCGGCGAGGACAGCGGCGACGATCGTCAGCACCGTTGGACCCCACCCTCCGGATGACGGGACGCTCGAGGGCATGTCCGAGTCGGACTCGGCGATCGGCGCCACTCCGGTCGGATCAGTCTCGTCGGTCGGGCTCGTCACCTGCTCGACGGTACTCAGCGCGCAGCGAGGAGCCCGTGCACCCCTCGTCGGAGGAAACGAGCGTCAGCCCGGTGTGAACGCCGAGCTCGGGAGGTAGTCGAGCCCCTGCTCGATCGCGTCGCAGATCACCGTGGCCACTCGCTCGGGCGCCAGTCCCACCGGCATGCGTGGAGCAGTACCGGCGATCGGCCGGGTTGCCAGTCCTGTCTCCGTGTGTGGTGGCCGCGCGTCGATCACGCGCACACCGACCCGACGCGCCTCGCGAGCGAGTGCCTCGTCGAACGAGCGCAACGCTGCCTTCGACGCTCCGTACGCGGCCATCCCCGGGAGGTTCTGTTCGGCGATCACACCGGAGATGTTCACGATCGCCCCACGACCGGCCGTGGTCATCGCGCCGAGCGCTGCGCGCGAGAGCATCATCGG
>JBEBDM010000096.1:0-6148 GCA_041156905.1 Actinomycetota bacterium
TCGCTCAGCCTTGGCGCGGATGTCGTCGCGGCCGGACAGCGGCGGACCGTGGGTGGCGACGAGATGCTCGGGTTCCCACCCGATGATGTTCTCGATCCCCTCGATCAGGACCCGCGGATCGCGGTACTCCTCACCACGGATCGCGAACACGTTGAACAGCGTCGGCCAGATGGTGTTGTGCACGCACACCCCGGTGTCGGGGAAGTACGTGTTCACCGAGTCGTCGCTGTCGCTCGGCGAGTGACGCACGAGGACACGCGCACCGGCGATGACGAGTTCGCCCTCGTCGGGAAACTCGCTGGTGACGGGGAGGTACCCGGGCGTCGCCGGAGCGTGCGCCGGGTTGCGGTAGGCGAACCCGAGTCCCACGTTCACCAGTCCATCCGGACCGTCGGGAGGCATCACGATGCCGAACTGCTCGACGAGGCCACGCCCGTACGCCGGCGAGATCTCACCCGAGGTACGCGCCTTGTTGATCGCGATGCGACGATGCCCGTAGATCGGGAGCGGCGTCACGCAGTTGCCCTCGTCGAGCACCGCGGTGGTTCCCTCGATGTAGTGGAAGTGCGTGTACACGACCGCGGCGATCGGGCGCGACGTGTGGCGCCGCAACTCGGCGAGAGCGAGCGCCATCTCCTGCACCGACTCACCCGTGTCGAAGGCGATGATCCCCTCCGGCGCATCGACGAAGGTCTGGTTCGAGAGACCGTTCCCGACGAAGCACCACACACCCGGACGCACCGCATAGAACTCGCGGCGGATGACCTCGTTCTGGGCGAGGTGATCGCGGTGCACACGCGCCCCGTTCGGTGCGAGCACCACGTCGTCGTCGGTGTCGTCGAAGCCCCGCGTCGTCATCTCACCGACAGTACGACATCGAGGGCGTACGACCGGAGCCGTCAGGTCGCGCGGTGTGCCCACACGCGACGACACGCTGCACCCGGGGGTGCAGCGTGTCGCGATCGCAGGGACGACGTGGACGTCAGCCGAGGGTGATCAGCTCGGTCTCGATCAGACCACGACCAAGGACGTTCACCGCACGCACGTTGACCGTGAGCTCGACACCCTCGGGCAGATCGGTGATCGTGCAGTTGCGGATGCTCGCCGTCGTCGTGCAGAAGCCCTCGATCTCACCATCGAGTCGGACCGTCACTCGGTAGCCGATCACGGCAGGGACCGCCGTCACCGGCGACCACGACGCCCGGACGGTTCCCGAGTACGGGTTGGTCACGGTGAGGTTCGACGGCGCGGCAGGGATCCGACCGGCTCGCTCTGTCACCGACGGTGACGCAGGGCTGAGACCCACGGAGTTGCCAGCACGCACGACGAAGGAGTACCGGGCAGCGGCCGTGAGACCCTCGATGGTGCAGCTGGTCGTCGTCGCCACGCACACGGTGCCGATCGGGCTCCCATTGCGCGATCCCACCACCACGTATCGGTTCACCGACGGGTAGGCGGTCACGGCCGGCCACGAGATCGTGAACGACGTGCCGTCACCGACCTTGGTGATGCTCGGCTGACCAGGGGCGGTCGGGGCGCTGCGCTGGATGTAGGTCACGGTGCTCGACGCCGCTCCGTTGCCCTCCGCCGTCACGGCGCTCACCTGGACGGTGTACGAGCCGGTCGGCAGCGAGGCCACGGTGCACGAGGTCGTTTCGGACTCGCAGGTCACGACCGGACCGGAGGTGGGCGTGAAGGTCGTGGTGTAACCGACGATCGGCTGACCGCCGTCATCGATCGGTGCGAGCCACGTCGCCGTCGCTCCGGCACCCGAGCGGCTCACCTTGAGCGAGGTCGGAGCGGTCGGGGCCGTGGGGGTGCCACGCACCTCGTAGATGGCGGTGGTACCGCTCAGCTCGTGGGCAGCGATCACCAGCGGCACGCCGGTGGGGCTGTCGGTCGCCGACACGAAGAGCAGGCCCTCGGGCGAGACGTCGCCCGCCGGGGCGCCGGCCGTGGCGAAGTTGGCACCACCGTTGCCGGTGAAGTCGGACGAGTTGACGTAGTCAGCGATGCTGATCGTGCCCGTCGCCGCCGCCGTGATGTCGAAGGCCATGATCCCGCCGACCCGCTCGAGGCCGGTGAAGGCATAGACCTTGCCGTAGACCTGACCGACGGCCATGCCCTCGGGCTCCGGGCCCTTGTTGTCGCTCCGGGTGTCCTTCGCGTTCGGAAGGCCAGTGACCGTGTTCCAGTCGGCGTTGAAGTAGTCAGGGATCTCGGTGGCGATGCGCTCCTCGATCTGCGAGGCGCTGTCGGCCAGGAGCGTGGCACTCTGCACACCGGTCGACGAGGGGGCCGACCAGACGCTGATCGAGCGGCCGCCGAGGGTGAAGATCTCGGTGTACTTGCCACTGCCGCCGTCGATCACCGAGGGCTCGACCCGGGTGACGTTCAGACGACCGAGGAGGGCGTTGTCGGTGCCACCGGTGATCGACGCATCCGCGACACTGGCCGCACGAACATCCTCGGCCTCGGCGCTCGCCGGGTTGGTCCCGCCGAGGAAGCACGGGTACTCACGGGCGTCGCCCTCGTTGGCGGTCACGAAGTAGCGCACGCCGTTCTGGGTGTAGGTGCCGACACCGTCGGGCTGGTACATGCCCTTGACCGGGTGGTTGGCGATGTTGATGCCGCTGTTGGTCGCGCTGTCGCGGTCGCTCGGGTCGAGCTTGTTGGTACCCGAGCTGTAGTCCTTGTAGCCGAGGCCCATGATCCGCCGAACGCTCGCGGTCGCGAGGTCGACCTCGGCCACGGCGTTGTTCTCCTGGAGGGTCACGAAGGCGGTGCGGGAGTCGCTGCTGATCGCCACGTACTCGGGCTCGAGGTCCTGGGCGACGCTGGCGTTCGGGCCATAGATGCGGCCGCCCGCGTCACGGATGTCCTGTGCCAGCGCATCGAATCCGGAGAAGTCGATCCGGCGGCTGACGAGATCGGTCGAACGGATGTCGATCACCGAGACCGATCCCTCCGGGTCGCTCGCCGGAACAGGGTTCCCGCCGTCGAGGCAGTAGTCGAGCGGTTCGCCCTCGTCGGCGGTGACGACCTTGGCGCCGTCCGGCGTGAAGTGCACCGAGTCGGGAAGCGCACCGACCTCCACACCGAGCGGAGCACGGCTGTCGATGGTGCCGTCGGTATCCATCACGAACACCCGGCCGTCCTCGACCTTGGTGCCGTACTGGGCGGCCACGGCAACCACTCCGTTCTTGGAGGCCACGCTCTGGATCCCCGTCACGCCGAGCGAGGCGAGGTCGACACTGCTCACCAGTGCCGGGGTGCTCGGATCGGTGATGTCGAAGATGTCGATCTCATTGGTCGAACCGTTGGTCACGAAGAGGCGATCCGACTCAGGGTCGAACGCCGCGATCTCCGAGCCCGCCAGGCCCGAGCCGCTGTTGGCCCGACCGACGAAGACGAGTTCGATGCCTCCGACGGCCGACACGGTCGGCACGGCTGCAGGGGCAACGGCGGGGACGAGACTCGCCACTCCGGTGAGGGAGATGGCGACCTTGACGAATGCTGAGGTGCGCATGGTCGCGGACCATACGGAGACGAGACGACGTCTCGCTGTCGGAGCGGTGAGCCGACGGTGTTCGTTCGGTGAACAGTTGGTGTGCTCGTCACCGCCGCGTCAGAGCCACGGTGACGCGACAGTGGCCGGGCGGCTCACGCCACCCGGCCACTGTTCACACTCGTGTCGTGTTGATCGACCCGAACGGGTCAGCTGCAGCCGCTGGTGCTGCCGCAGCTCGGGCAGGCGTGGCACGAGCCGGCGCGGTTCATCTGGACACCGCACTGCATGCACATCGGTGCATCGCTGTGCTTCACCGCCGGACGGGCGAGGCCGCCGGGGTTGGTGATGTCGTTGATGGGCGCGGGCGGGGCCGTGCCGGCCTGGAGCTGCTGGAGGAGGTCCTCCGCCGACGGGATCGACTTCGGGTCCTGGACCATCTCGGTGCCGGCGCTGGTCTCGATCGAGGCCTCGTCGACGCCCGGGAGGGTCGGCTGCATCCGCTCGTCGATCGAGAAGATGCCCATCTCGCTGCGCTCGTCGTAGGTCAGGTACTCGAGGGCGAGGCGACGGAACAGGTAGTCCATGATCGACGAGGCGAAGCGGATGTCCGGATCGTCGGTCATACCGGCCGGCTCGAAGCGCATGTTGGTGAACGCCTCGACGAAGGCCCGCAGCGGCACGCCGTACTGGAGGCCGTACGAGATGCTCTTGGCGAAGGCGTCCATGATCCCGCTCAGGGTCGAGCCCTGCTTGGAGACCGTGAGGAAGATCTCGCCGGGCTGGCCGTTCTCGTACTCACCGATCGTGGCGAAGCCCTTGCAGTCGGCGACGCGGAACTCGAAGGTCCGGCCCTTGCGGCTGCGGGGCAGCTTCTGGCGCACCGGCTGGTGGACGACCTTCTCCACGATCCGCTCGACCACCTGGGTGACGGCCGACTCGGCCGGGGTCGAGTCGTCCGACTCGGCGCCGTCCTTCTTGGCGGTGCTGAGCGGCTGGGCCACCTTGCAGTTGTCGCGGTAGATGGCCACGGCCTTGAGACCGAGCTCCCACGACAGCTGGTGCAGGGCCTCGATCTCCTCGATCGTGGCCTCCTCGGGCATGTTCACGGTCTTGGAGATCGCACCCGAGATGAACGGCTGGACGGCGCCCATCATCCGGACGTGACCCTCGTAGTGGATCGTGTTGTCGCCCATCGAGCAGGCGAAGACGGCCACGTGCTCGGCGGTGAGGTGCGGGGCGCCGAGGATGCTCTTCTCGGAGTCGATGTAGGCGACGATGTCATCGATCTGGGTCGCCGTGTAGCCGAGGCGACGCAGCGCACGCGGGATCGTCTGGTTGACGATGACCATCGTGCCGCCACCGACGAGCTTCTTCATCTTCACGAGGCCGAGGTCGGGCTCGATACCGGTGGTGTCGCAGTCCATCATCAGGCCGATGGTGCCCGTGGGAGCGAGCACGCTGGCCTGGCTGTTGCGCACGCCGTACTCCTCGCCGTCACGGACGGCCGACTCCCAGGCCGCCTTGCCCGCCGAGACGAGCTCGGCCGGCACCGCAACGGTGTCGATGATCTCGTCGTGGGCATCGCGGTGCATGCGCAGCACGTTCAGCATGTGCTTCTCGTTCTCGGCGAAACCGGCGAACGGGCCCATGCGACTGGCGGTGCGGGCGCTGACGGCGTACGAGTGGCCGGTCATCAGCGACGTGAGGGCTGCGGCCCACGCCCGGCCCTCGGCCGAGTCGTAGGGAAGGCCGAGCGCCATGAGGGTGGCGCCGAGGTTGGCGTAGCCGATGCCGAGCTGACGGAACAGGCGGCTGGTCTCACCGATCGACGGGGTCGGGTAGTCGGCGCGGCCGACGAGGATCTCCTGCGCGGTGAACATCACCTCGATGGTGTGCATGTACGCACGGACGTCGAAGTTGCCCTCCTCGTCGAGGTACTTGAGCAGGTTGATCGAGGCCAGGTTGCAGGCCGAGTGGTCGAGGTGCATGTACTCGCTGCACGGGTTCGAGCCGTTGATGCGGCCGGTCTCGTGGGCCGTGTGCCACTTGTTGATCGTGGTGTCGAACTGCAGGCCCGGGTCGGCGCACTCCCACGAGGCCGTGGCGATCTGGCGCCACAGGTCGCGGGCGCGCACCGTGCGCACCGGAGTGCCGTCGGTGACGGCGCGCAGGGTCCAGTCGCGGTCCTCGCGGACGGCGTGCATGAACTCGTCGGTGACGCGCACCGAGTTGTTCGCGTTCTGGTACTGGACCGAGAACGAGTCCTTGCCGTCGAGGTCCATGTCGAAGCCGGCGTCGCGCAGTGCGCGGGCCTTCTGCTCCTCGCGCGACTTGCACCAGATGAACTCCTCGACGTCCGGGTGGTCGACGTTGAGGATGACCATCTTCGCCGCACGCCGCGTCTTGCCGCCGCTCTTGATCGTGCCGGCCGAGGCATCGGCGCCACGCATGAAGCTGACCGGGCCGCTCGCCGTGCCACCACCGTTGAGCAGCTCGTAGCTGGAGCGGATCTTCGACAGGTTGATGCCCGAGCCGGAGCCGCCCTTGAAGATCACGCCCTCCTCGCGGTACCAGTTCAAGATGGCGTCCATCTTGTCGTCGACCGCCAGGATGAAGCAGGCGCTCGCCTGCTGGGGA
>JBEBDM010000097.1:0-6546 GCA_041156905.1 Actinomycetota bacterium
CATAGTTCCGAAATCCGGGACGATCCGCGCCGAGATCGGAGGGGTGGGGGGAGGAGGGTGGCGGGGGTCCAGCCGAGGGCGAGCAACTCGGGGAGGGTCACGGCGCCGTGGCGCTTGGCGAGCCGTTGACCGTCGGGGCCGTAGACCAGGCCGACGTGGGTGTAGGTCGGGTGGGGTAGGCCGAGCAGCTGCTGGAGGAGCATCTGGCGCGGCGTGCTGGAGAGAAGGTCGTCGCCGCGCAGGACGTGGGTGACTCCCTGCGCGGCGTCGTCGACCACGACCGCCAGGTTGTACGCCGGTACGCCGTCGTTGCGCTGCAACACGACATCGTCGACGCCACCCTCGTAGCGACCCTTCTCGAGGTCGTCGACCACGAACCGCTCACCCTCCGAACGCAGGCGCAACGCAGGACGACGTCCTTCGGCCTCGAGTTCGGCCCGTCGGGCCGCTGTCAGGTCGCGGCACGTGCCCGGGTATGCGCCCTCGGGCAGGTCACCGTGCGGAGCGGACGCCGCCTCGCGGATCTCACGACGAGTGCAGAAGCACTCGTACACCCGTCCCGCGGCGCGCAGCGTCGCGATGGCGTCGCGGTAGAGGTCGAAGCGTTCCGACTGCCGCACCACCGGGCCCTCGGGCACCATCCCGAACGCGGCGAGGTCGGCGAGTTGCCGCTGCTCCCACTCGCGCGACGACGTCACCCGGTCGAGGTCCTCCATCCGCACCCACCAGTCGCCGCCCAGTTCGCGGGTCTGGTCCCACGACAACAGAGCCGTGCGCAGGTTGCCGAGGTGCAGGTCACCGGTCGGCGAGGGGGCGAAACGGCCGCGCATGGCCCCACAGTAGGAACTCGCCGCCTGCCGTCGCAGCCCACGGCCCCCACACGCACTGCCCGTCCCTCACCGCCGACGGCGAATCGCACAGCCAGCCACCACAGTGCGAACTCTCGGCGAATCGTCAAGTCCACCGCCCTGCGTGCCGATGACTCCGGAGAAGCCTCCCCTCCCGACCCGGACGCGTACGCTCCCGGGAAGAGGGGTGAGGGAGAAGGGACCTCCGTTGACCACCATCGACACCGACGAATCGCGAGACCTCGACGCCTACGTGCGTGAGCGCGCCCTCAACACCGTGGTCATCAACCTCGCCCCGGCGCCGTTCCTCATGGTGCCGTTCGTCCTCCTCGTCGGAACCGTCCTGCGCAACGAGACCTCCCCCGTGCGCATCGGCTGGTGGACGATCGCCGCGGTCATCGCCACGGCCATCAACCTCACGGCCCTCGGCGCCTACAAGAAGCACCGCGAGAACTCTCCCGACCTGCCCACCGGCCGCCCGATCACCCTCCTCCTCGCCGCCGGCGTCATGGCCCTCGGCACGTTCCTCGGCATGAGCCCGTGGGCCGCCGCCGACGGTCCGCTCGAACTCGTCCTGCTGTTCCTGCTCTTCCCCGCCACCGCCAGCGCGGTCGGTTGCATCGTCACCGCTGGGCGGCGCGACTTCTACCTCGCCTATCTCGTCCCGCTCGTCATCCTCAGCGCGGCGTCGCTCTACACCGCCGACGACCAGCGGCTCCGTCCGCTCTCGCTCATGGCCGCTTTCTTCGGCGCCGGCCTGATGCTCCTCCACCACGTCGTCAGCCGCGGCTCGATCGAGGCCTACCGCCTGCAGTGGCAGAGCGACCAGCTCCTCGCCCAGCTCGACGAGGAGCGCGCCGAACTCACCTCGCTCAACGAGCAGCTCGCCGGCACCAACACGCGCCTCGCCCACCAGGCCACCCACGACCCGCTGACCGGCCTCTACAACCGGCGCGGCACGCTCGACCTCCTCGACCAGATGCTCGCCGAGGCCGACGCCGATCATCCGCTCGGCGTGCTGTTCTGCGACCTCGACCACTTCAAGGCCGTCAACGATGCACTCGGACACCGCGGCGGCGATCGCTTCATCAGCATCATCGCCGACCGTCTCCAGCGGAGCATCGAGCCGACCTCGGTCGCCGGACGCATGGGTGGCGACGAGTTCGTCGTCGTCATGCCGGGCATGGACATCACCGACGCCACCAACGTCGGCCACCGGCTCGTCGGCATGCTCGCCCAGCCCGTGTACGCCGAAGGCCGCGACGTCCCCTCGTCGGTCAGCATCGGTGTCGCTGCCTATCCGGCGAACGCCGCGTCGGCGAGCGAACTCCTGCGTCACGCCAACGCGGCGCTCTACCGGGCGAAGAGCGCCGGGCGTAACCGCGTCGAGATCTTCGACGATTCGATGCGCGAGGAGCTCGAGGCCCAGCTCGAAGGTGAGCAGGCGCTGCGCCGCGCGATCGACGACGGTGAAATCGTCGCCTTCTTCCAGCCCGAGGTCGACGCCCTCACTGGCGACGTCGTCGGCGCCGAGTTGCTCGCCCGCTGGGTCCGCCCCTCGGGTGAGGTCGTCGCCGCCACCGACTTCCTCGCTGCCGCCCAGTCGGCCAGCCTCCTCGAGCGGATCACCGACCGCGTGCTGATCAGCGCTCGGCCCCACATCCGCCGCTTCGTGACGCTCGGTCTCCCCGAGGGTTTCCGCTTCCGCGTGAACATGGCGCCCGAGGCCACCGAGCGCAGTTGGCGCGACGACCCGATCGGCCAGATGCTCGCCGGGATCGACCCGAACGTGATCACCATCGACGTCCGCGAGGCGTCGGTCCAGGGTGACCTCATGTCGGCAGCGGCGAACCTCGCCCAGTTCCGCATCAGCGGCGGCCGGGTCTGCCTCGACGACTTCGCACGCGGCGTGTCCTCGCTGAGCCTCCTGCGTCACCTCCCCCTCGACGAGGTGCGCATCGACCGCATCGCCTTCGACAAGATCGACTCGCACCCGCACGACCGGGCCATCGTCCGTTCGATCATCAACCTGACGCACGAGATCGGACTCGCCGTGACGGCCGACGGTGTCGAGGACGCTCCGCAGGGCGACGCCCTCCTCGCTCTCGGCTGTGTCCGCCAGCAGGGACACGTCTACGCACCGGCTCTCCCGCCGCGCGAGTTCGAGGATCTTCTCCTCGATCGGATGGCGCACCGCTTCGCCCGTGCTCATCACAACCCGTCGTGGGCCACCGACGTGCTCAGCGACGACGCGATCGATTCCTCGCGCGACTGACAGTCCCGCCACCGGCCCGATCGGTACTCTGCAGGGACGGAGGTGAGCATGCGCTGCCCGGCGTGTGGAGTGGCCGCTGCGGCTGCCGACCAGACATTCTGCGCGGACTGCGGTGCTGCGCTTCCCCGCGACGCCACGCCGGTGGGTTCGGCCGTCTTCCCGTCGGTACCGTCCCTCCCGGACGACGCCCCGATGGCCGGCAACCAGGTGCCTGAGGCTCCCGCAGCAGGGAGTCCGGTGCCATCGATGACGGCACCCGCCGCCCCGTCAGCACCCGCACCACAGCCCACCGAACCGCCCGTCGTCCGCACGATGGTGCTCGAGCAGGTCGCCGGTCCGATGCACGTCGATCCGCGTGGTCCGATGCGCCTGACGCCGGCTCTCCTCGCCACGGTCATCACGGCCGCCGTCGTCGTCCTCGGCCTCGTCCTCCCGTTCGTCCGCGTCGAGGTGTCGGGCAGTGCGTTCGACGACCTCCAGCTCGGGGTCAACGACGTCTCGTCCAACCTCCTCGTCACCCTCGTCCTCGCCGCCGTCCTCGCCGTCGCTGGCGCGGCGATCGCTTCCACCAGCCGTGCGTGGGGTCGCGGTCTGTGCCTCGGCGCAGCCGGCACGCTCGCGGCGCAACTCGCTCTCGTGGCCGGCGGTGGAGCGCTCGTCCTCGACGAGCAGGTCGTGCGCTGGCGGACCACGCCCGGCACCTACCAGGTGATCACGACCTACGGGCCCGGTTACCTCGTGCTGCTCGTTGCCCTGCTCGGCGCACTCGTGTCGGCCGCACTCGCGATTCCCGGACTCCGTTCGGAACCGACGGAGAGCCACACGGGTCTCGCTGCCGTGGCCGGTGTGCTGGGCGGGGTCGGTGCGGTCGCTGCAGCCGTCGGACCCCTGCTCCCCGGCCCGGGCGGAAGCCTGCTCGACAACCTGACCGCGCCCGACTGGCCCCCGTTCTCGCTATGGATGCGGCTCGTCTCGATCGTCGTGATGCTCGGCCTCGGTCTGGTGGGAGCCCTGGTCGGCCGTCGGTGGTCGTGGGGTGTGCTGTCCGCCGTCGTGGTGGTCTCGGTGTGGCTCGACGCCACGGCGCTCGGTGGCTTCGGCGACCAACCCTTCGGCCTCGCTCTCGGCCAGATCGCCATCGATCCTGCCGATCCGTTCACGCCGCACGCACTGACGTCAGCGGGTGTCGGTGCGATGACTGTCGCCGTGCTGCTCGGGTCGCTCGCCGCCGTCAGCCACCATCGGCCGACGCACGACTGACGGCCTCCGCCGCCACCCGGTGCGCCACTGCGCACGCCTCGGCGGGTGCGGCGCCGTCGGCCAAGGCACACAGGAACCCGGCGGCGAACGCGTCGCCTGCGCCAGTGGTGTCGCGCACCGTGGCGAGTTGAACGGCCGGCACACGAAACTCTGGGCGACCCACCTCGCTCACCACTGCCGGCTCGCTCCCGTGCTTCACCACGACGAGCCGCGCACCGAGGGCGTCGGTCGACATCCAGTCGCCCATCGCCGCCGCCTCTTGTTCGTTGGCGAGCACGACGTCGGGCTGCAACGACCGCAGGTCGGCTGCGACCGCTGCAGGGGTGGCGGCCTCGAGCAGGGCTGACGACGACAGGTCGATCGAGACACGGCAGCCGCGCTCCGCGGCGAGTCGAGCGAGCACGAACGACGATGAGCGGAGCGGCTCGGACGTGAACGAGTACCACGGGACGTGGAGCGTGTGCAGCCCGTCGAGCCAGGCAGGGTCGGGGTCGGCGAGTTCCGTGCACGCCGCCCGGTCGGCCAGCATCGTGCGCTCACCGTCGGCGGCCACCAGCACGACGATGGTGCCGGTGCGGCCCGCACGACGAACCGCGACCTCGGCGCCGACGCCCTCGAGCCGCTCCGTGAGCCAGCGGCCGGCGGGGTCGTCGCCGACCTGGCCGATGAAGCGGGCCGGCCACCCGGCGAGGCGTGCGCTCTCCACGACGTTCGCCGCACTGCCTCCCCGGCGACGTGTCACGGTCGAGCGCGTGTCGCTCCCGGCGTGCACCTCCTCGTGGAGATGTACGACGACGTCCTCCACGAGATCACCCAGACAGCCCAGCACCTCAGCGACGTTATTCGCCCCGGGACGGCGTACGCTCACCGCACTGAAAGGGGGAAGTCCATGAGTGACCTCACCGACCCGCACGGCAACGTCCGTGTCGACAGCCTGAAGCGCCGACTCAAGGACGCCCTCACCGCCGCGATGCGCGCCCGCGACGAGGTCGCGCTCTCCGCGCTGCGGCAGGCGCTCTCCGCCCTCGCAGTCGCCGAGACCTCCGGTACCCAGCTCGCCGTGCTCCCCGAGAGCGCCGTGCTCACGGTGCTCGCTGCCGAGATCCGCAAGCACCACGAGACCGCCGACGCCTTCGTGACCGCCGGTCGCCCCGAGAAGGCCGAGCGTGAGCGCGCCGAGGCCGCCGTGCTCGAGGTCTACATGCCCCGCACCCTGAGCGCCGACGAACTCGACCAGGTCATCCGTCGCGAGATCTCGTCGGCCCACCACGACGGCCTGCTCGGCATGAAGGCCATGGGTCGCGTCGTTGCGGCCGTTCGCGTCGCTGCCGGCCCCACGGCCGATGGCGCGGCGATCGCCAACCGCGTCAAGGAACTGCTGGCCTGAGGTCCTCGGCCCGACCCAGGGGGTCGGGTTCGTCGGTCGTGTCCGCGTGGCGTCAGCCCACGACCCGCCACGTCAGTACCTGCAACCCGGTCGACGGGTGACGCGAGACCGTCCGCACCTTGGTGGTGCCATTGCGCACGGCCGTCACCTCGATGAGGTGGTACTTGACCAACCTGACCGGCACGGAGATGTTGAACCCGTCGACGTTCGCCGCCGTCTCGAGGGTCGCACGGGCCAGGGTCAGTCCACCGAGGAACTCGAGACGGGCTCCGCCCGACGTGGTCGACGAGCCGGTGTTCAACCAGCTCCCCGGCGCCCACACGAGGCCGTGGAACGACAGGCTCGACTGCGTCGGGTTCTTCCGGTTGACGAGTTCGGTGTCGTTCGGATCGACGGTCGACGCCGCGAACCCGCCCGTCGCCGTGGTGAACGCCATGAGTGACACGTCGTGGGCCGTCGCGCCGGTGCCGAGGGTCAGCGGGTAGAAGTCGACGTCACCCTTGTCGACGAGCAGGGTCGACGAGCCGCCGAAGACCCACACGGCTCCACCCTCGTGTGCCGCCGCCTGCGTCTCGCAACCCGCGGGCACGCGTGGCGCACCGTCGATCATGCCGACGAGTGCCGGGCCAGTGATCGTGATCTCCACGTCGACGAAGTAGTACGTCCCCGGGAGGAAGAACGTGCTGGTCGACACGTCGAGCGAACCGCCCGTCTTGGTGCCGGGGCTGTAGACCGTGCACGACGGCGTGCTCTCCGCCGACACCGACAACTCGCTG
>JBEBDM010000098.1:0-6987 GCA_041156905.1 Actinomycetota bacterium
GTCCGCGGCGGTCGGGATCTCCATCTCGCCCGAGCGGATGAGGTCGACCTCCCAGTCGGCGAGCGGCTCGCCGTCGGGGCCGAGGATGACCTCACGCTCACGGACAGGCGCATCGCCCGAGCCCGAGTCCGAGTCAGAGTCCGAGTCAGAGTCAGAGTCAGAGTCCGAGTCCGAGTCCGAGCCGGCGCTGCCGTCCGCACCAGCGTCGGCAGCAGCGTCCTCGCCAGTGGTCGCGGCCGGCGCCGAGCCGCTCGCGGCGGCCGGGGCCCCACCGGTCGACTCGAGGATCCTCGAGATCAGGGTCGCCTTCGAGGCGCGACCATCGGCGGCGATGCCCAGGGCCCGAGCGATGACGAGCAACTCATCCTTGTCGCGGGTGTTCAGGTCGGGTGAGTCGAGGCTCGGCATGTCGGAGGCCACGTTGTCCTGCTTTCTGGCGGGCACTCCGGGCACCCCTCGGTGCCGGTGCCGCACGACGGCGATTGATCGTCCCGGGCGACTGGCGCCTCCGTGGTTCGGACCGTGGTCCGCCGGATCGGGAGGCCCGCACGGGGCGGACCGCTGCGCAGGGTAACGAGGCCGCCGCCCCGCCGCAACGCCCGACGGGCCGGGTTCAGCGCCCGAAGGCGCCGAGCACGAACTGCTGGATGGTGGCGAGGTCGTTCGGGAGCCGGGTCAGGCTCTCGGTGCGATCGAAAAGGTCGGCCAGGTGCGGCGGGAGGGCGGGCCGCACGCCGGTGGCCCGCTCGACGGCGTCGGGGAACTTCGCCGGGTGTGCCGTCCCCATCGTGACGGTCGTCCCGCGCAACTCGCCTTCCTCCTGCAGGGCCTTGACCACACCCACGCCCACGGCCGTGTGCGGGTCGAGGAGCATGCCGCTCTCGGCGTACACCGCGCGGATGACCTCGAGCGTCTCGTCGTCGTCGAGTCGACCGGCCAGGAAGGAACCGTCGACGAACTGCGCCCGCTGGTCGGGCTCGATCGTCAGTAGCCCCGATGACCGGAAGCGCTGGAGCTGCTCGGCGGTCGCCCCGCCGTCACGCCCGTTCATCTCGAACAGCAGGCGCTCGAAGTTCGAGGACACCTGGATGTCCATGCTCGGGCTCAGGGAGGGCACGACACCGCGGGCGCTCATGTCGTTCGAGCGGAAGAAGCGGGTGAGGATGTCGTTCGAGTTCGAGGCCACGACCAGCTGGCCAATGTCGGCACCCATCCGCTTCGCGATCCATCCGGCGAACACGTTGCCGAAGTTGCCGCTGGGCACGCAGACATCGACCGGCCCGCGCAACATGTCGGCGGCGACGGCGTAGTACACGACCTGGGCCATGACCCGCGCCCAGTTGATGCTGTTGACCGCCGACAGCCCGACACGGTCGCGGAACGCGGTGTCGGCGAACATCGCCTTCACGAGGTCCTGGCAGTCGTCGAACGTGCCGTCGACCGCGACGACTCGCACGTTCGGCGAGTCGACCGTCGTCATCTGGCGCCGTTGCACGTCGCTGGTGCGGCCGTCGGGATAGAGGATCACGATGTCGACGTTGGCGCAGCCCTTCACCCCGTCGATGGCTGCCGAGCCGGTGTCACCGCTCGTCGCCCCGACGATCGTGACCCGCTGCCCCTTCGCCCTCAGCACCTCGTCGAACAGCCGCCCGACGAGCTGCAGGGCGACGTCCTTGAAGGCCAGCGTCGGTCCGTGGAAGAGCTCGTGGACGAAGTGCCGCTCATCGACCTGTACCAGCGGTACCACGGCCGGGTGGGCAAACGTCGCGTAGGCCTCTTCGCACAACCGCAGGACCGTCGACGACGGCAGGTCGCCGTCGACGAACAGATCGATCACCTGGGCAGCACGCTGTGCGTACGTGGCACCGGGCGCCCGGGTGGGCAGCGTCGGCCACGACTCGGGCACGTACAACCCGCCGTCGGGCGCGAGGCCGGCCAGCAGGACGTCGGTGAAGCCGAGTTCGGGTGAGGCGCCGCGGGTCGAGACGTACCGCACGTCAGCCCCCGATGACGCGGAGGAGCCCGCCGATGCTGCGCACCACGTCGAGGTCGCTGAGCTCGCGCACGGTGGCCTGGACCGCGGACTCCTTCGCGACGTGGGTGATGAACACGAGTCGGGCGTCGGGTCCGTTGCCCTCCTGCTCGGCAGCGCGGATGCTCACGTCGTGACGGGCGAACACGCCGGTGACGGCGTGGAGCACGCCCGGCCGGTCGGCCACCTCGAGGCTCAGGAGGTACTCGGCCGACGTCTCGTCGATCGGCACGATCGACGCCCGGCCGAAGGTGCCGAGCGAGCCGTGCGTCCCGGCCACGAGATGCAGGGCAGCGTCGATGACGTCGCCGAGCACCGCGCTCGCCGTCGGGAACCCACCGGCACCGCGTCCGTAGAACATCAGCGACCCGACCGCGCCACCCTCGACGAACACGGCGTTGAAACTGTCGCGCACGCTGGCGAGCGGATGGGTGACGGGCACCATCGTCGGATGGACGCGCACGGCCACACCGGCCGGGTCGGCCTCGGCGATCCCGAGCAGCTTGACCACGTACCCGAGGCGACGCGCCATGGCGATGTCGGCAGCCGACACCCGGCTGATGCCCTCGTGGTAGACGTCGCCGGCCACGACCTTCGAACCGAACGCGATGGTGGCGATGATCGCCGCCTTCGCCGCTGCATCGAACCCCTCGACGTCGGCCGTTGGATCGCGCTCGGCGTATCCGAGACGCTGCGCCTCGCTGAGGGCGGCCGAGTAGTCGGCGCCCTCCTCGGTCATCTTCGTGAGGATGAAGTTGGTCGTCCCGTTGATGATGCCCATCACGCGACGAACAGGCTCGCCGCGCAGGCTCTCGCGCAGGGCCCGGATCACCGGGATGCCGCCGGCCACGGCCGCCTCGAACAGCAGGTCGACCCCTGCCTCGTCCGCCACGGCGTAGAGCTCGGTCCCGACGTTCGCGAGGAGTTCCTTGTTCGCCGTCACCACCGGCTTGCCGGCACGGAGGGCGGTCGTGATCAGTTCACGCGCCGGCTCGATGCCACCGATCACCTCGACGACGATGTCGACCTCCGGGTCGTTGACCACGGCCATCGCGTCGCGGGTGAGCACACCCTCGGGCACCTGGGTCGTTCGCTGGGCGCTGAGGTTGCGCACCGCCACCCGGGTCACCTCGAGTCGCACACCCGTGCGGGCCTCGATCGAGTCGGCCTGCTGGGCGACGAGTTCGTAGAGGGAGCCACCGACGTTGCCGCATCCGAGGATGCCGAGGCGCACACGGCGAGGAGAGACGTTCTGGGTCACCCTCGCAGGCTAGGCGGTCGCCCCTGTCGGCGACCACGGCATTCGGTGCGGTCAGCGGCTGTCGTCGCTGGCGCGGCGCCGTGCGATCAGGGCGAGCACACCGCCCGACACGATCATCAACGCGGCGAGCACCCAGAGCGGCTGGTCCATTCCCGTGGCCGGCAGCATCCGCATCGTCACGGGGGACGGCGTGTCGGGCCCGGAGAGGGCCGACACGCCGCCGGTGCCACCGGGACGAAGCGGCACCGGCGGCGGGGCCACTTCCACCATGGGAAGGTCACAGCGCACCGTGAGGTGCACCCGAGACTCGACATCGTCGATCAGGACCGGGATGTCGACGTCGCCGTCGGAAATCTGGGACAAGGTTACGGCTTGGGCGGACAATGGTGCGACATTCGTCTCGATGCCGTCGACGACGAAGCGCACGAGGCCGGTCTCCGCATCGTTCACGAGCACGAGGTCGACCACGCCGTCGCCAGCCGGGTCGCACTGCACGTCCGCCAGGACGTAGGCCGTCTCGGGCGGGGCCGCACTGGCCACCGACGCACCCGACATCGACCATGCCGCAGCGCCGACGAGCGCGGCGAGGACAGCGGTGAGCGGGCGGGCCATGCCGGCAGGGTAAGTGTCAAGATCGTCTCAGGGAAGCCCGCACGGACCGATTGGGTCGAATGGCCCACCGCCACTCTGGGTCGACGCCCACTGTCGCTCGCGCACTCTGCGTGGCCGGCAGACCACCGCCGATGAGAGGGCGACCGGGACCGACCGTCAGCCGAGTTCGAGGTCGCACGACACGAGGTCGTCGAGCGTCTCGCGCCGCACGACCGCCCGGTGCCGACCACCCGACACGAACACGACCGGCGGCCGGGTGAGTGCGTTGTAGTTGCTCGCCATGCTGTATCCGTAGGCGCCGGTCACCGGGGTGGCCAGCACGTCGCCCACCGAGATGTCGACCGGCACACCGGCCTCGCGGATCAGGACGTCGCCGCTCTCGCAGTGCTTGCCCACCAGACGGACCTGCCGCGACCTGTCGGCGGTCGGCCTCGAGGGGAGGAACGCCTCGTATCCGCTCCCGTACAGCACTGGGCGGGGGTTGTCGCTCATCCCGCCGTCGACCGACACGTAGGTGCGCACACCCGGGATGTCCTTGATGGTGCCGACCGTGTAGAGGGTCACGGCGGCGGAGGCCACGATGCTGCGACCCGGCTCGACGCTGACGGCGCTCGTGACGCCGAGGGCTGCACAGGCATCGAGCAGGACGTTTCCCCACTGGCTGATCGACGGTGCTTCCTCGCCGGCCACGTAAGCGACACCGAGACCGCCCCCGAGGACGAGCTCGGGGAGATCGAGTGGCGCCGCGAAGCGGGCCATCACCTCGGCGGCCTTCGCGAAGCTCGACGCCTCGAAGACGTTGCTGCCGATGTGGCAGTGCACACCATCGAGCCGCACCGCTGCGGAGCGGCGCAGACGATCGACGGCCTTCGCCGCGTCGCCGTTCCCGAGGTTGAACCCGAACTTGCTGTCGTCCTGACCGGTGGCGATGAACTCATGGGTGTGCGCGTGCACGCCCGGCGTCACGCGGGCGAGCACACGGGGGGAAGGGAGGCCCTCGGAGTGCAGGACCTCGATGCGGTCGATCTCGTCGAAGCTGTCGACCACGATCTGGCGGACACCGGCCAGCATCGCGGCGCGCAACTCGGCCACACTCTTGTTGTTGCCGTGGAGCGTGAGCGACGAGGCAGGGACACCGGCGCGCATCGCCACGTGCATCTCCCCGGCACTCGCGACGTCGAGGAGCATCCCCTCCTCGTGGGCCAGGCGGGCCATCGCCCCGCAGAGGAACGCCTTGGTCGCGTACACGGCATGTCCGTGACCGAAGGTGGAGACGGCCTCCCGGCAACGGGCGCGCAGGTGATCCTCGTCGTACACGAACACCGGTGTGCCGTGGACAGCGGCGATCTCGAGCAGCGACACGCCGCCGACGTGCAGCGACCCGTCAGGGCCCACCTCGGCCGAGTCGGGGAGCAACGACAGCGGGATCGCCGTCACATCCGCTCCGGCGCGTCGATCCCGAGCAGGTCGAGGCCACGCGACAGGACACGGGCCGTGAGGTCGCAGAGCGCGAGCCGGCTCGGCCGTGTCGCCTCGTGACCCTCCTTGAGCACGGGGCAGGCCTCGTAGAACGCGGTGAACGCCTGTGCCAGTTCGAACAGGTACGTGCAGAGCTTGTGCGGGCTGAACTTCTCGAGGGTGTCGTGGACCGCCGTGTCGAACTGCAGCAACTGCAGGGCGAGCGCCCGCTCCTGGGGTTCGGCGAGCACGGGCTCGATCGCCCGGAAGTCGGCTCGGTCGACACCGGCCCGACGGAACAGGCTGCAGATGCGGGCGTGCGCGTACTGGAGGTACGGGGCCGTGTTGCCGTCGAAGGCCAGCATCCTCGACCACTCGAAGACGTAGTCCTTGATGCGGTCGCTCGAGAGTTCGGCGTACTTGAGCGCGCCGATCCCGATCGTCTGCCCCAGCTCTGCCTGTTCGGCAGGGCTGAGATCGGTGGACCGCTCGGCGACGGCGGAGCGGCCACGCTCGATGGCCTCGTCGATGAGATCGATGAACCTCACGGGGTCGCCGCTGCGGCTCTTCAGCATCTTCTTGTCGGACCCGAGGACACTGCCGAAGTTGACGTGCACCGCACGCGCCGGCGGAGTGAGCCAGCCGGCGGTCTCCGCCACCGTGTACACCATCTGGAGGTGCTGCGACTGCGGGGTCCCGACCACGTAGACGAGGAGCGTGGCACCGACCCGCTCGACACGGTCGATCACGCACGCGAGGTCGCTGGTCGCGTAGTTGAACCCGCCCGTACGCGCCTGCACGATCATCGGCAGCGGCTCGCCGTCACGGTTGACGAACCCGGGCACCCACACGACCTTGGCCCCGTCGCTCTCCTCGAGGAGCCCCGCCGTCTCGAGCCGCTCGAGCACGCTCGGCATGAGCGGCTGGTACATCGACTCGCCGGCGAGGTCGTCGTCGGTGAGCAGGATGCCGAGCTTGTCGTACACCTCGTTGAAGTGCCGGGTGCTCTGGGCCACGAGCGCCTTCCAGAGCGCCATCGTCTCCTCGTCGGACCGCGACTGGAGCCGCACGACGCGCTCGCGTGCACGCTCCTTGAACTCGTCGCTGGCCTCGAACTTGGCGCGGGCCGCCTTGTAGAAGACGTCGAGGTCGCGCACCTCGAAATCGGCAGCGCCAGCGGTGCCACCGAGGTCGACGAGGTGCTCGATCAACATGCCGAACGGGGTGCCCCAGTCGCCGATGTGGTTCTCGCGCACCACGGTGTGGCCGACGAACTCGAGCATGCGGACGAGCGCGTCACCGATCACGGTGGTGCGCAGGTGACCGACGTGCATCTCCTTGGCCACGTTCGGGGCCGAGTAGTCGACGACCGCCACCTCGGGTGTGTCGACGGCACGGACACCGACCCGCGGGTCGCCCGCGGCAGCGGCGACCATCGCCGCGAGGAACTCGGGCCGGAAGGTCAGGTTCACGAAACCGGGTCCGGCGACCTCTGTCGCTGCGCAGAAGGCGTCGAGCCGACCCGACGCCACCACGGCCTCGGCCACCTCGCGCGGACTGCGGCCGACCCGCTTGGCGAGGGCGAGTGCACCGTTCACCTGCGCGTCGGCCCGGTCGCTCGGTC
>JBEBDM010000099.1:0-3289 GCA_041156905.1 Actinomycetota bacterium
ACTCCGGGAGCGACGACAGGCCCGACCCACCCACCTACGGCAGTCGCAACAACACCGAGAACCGGCACCACCAACTGAAGCTCTCGCTCCCGAACAAGCGCCTCAACGTGTGCGGCATCAACCGCGTCCGCCGACGCATGCTCGCCCACTACCTCACCAAGAACCTCGAAGCCGCGATCGCGTGGCACGAACGAACCGGCGGCGACATCAGCCACCTGTTCGCGCTCCCACCACCACTCGCCGACGCCGCCTGACCGGACCCCCGGCGACGCACACGGACCGAGCGCGTCCCTCCTGCTGACCGGGGGCTGAGGCCATCGCCTCAGGGCTGGCTGAACGCCGCATTGGCACTCCCGTTAGCCTGTCCCACGGAGTTCCGCAGCGTGGCACCGGGTTTCGCGCCACGTTTCGGTCCATCCCCGCCGGGTTAGCTCAGTTGGTAGAGCACTTGACTTGTAATCATGAGGTGGCGAGTTCGATCCTCGCACCCGGCTCCACTGGTGTGGTCAGCGACCGCGGCCCTGCGACGAGCGGCCGGCGCTGCTCCCGCTCCGGTTGCCCGAGCCGCTTCCGCGGCTCGATCCACCCTGCGAGCGGCCGCCCTGGCGAGCGCCTCCCGGTCGAGCGGCTCCACCCGAACGCGCGCCGGCGCCCTGGCCACGGGGACGACCCGAGCCCGAACCCGAACGAGCGCCTGCTCCCTGCACGGGCGCCGGGGCCACGGGCATCTGGCGCAGCGGAGCAGCCGGGCCGGTGAGCTCGGTGATCAGAGGGTGCTCCGGCGTCACGGCGGTCACCTTCGGGCTGATGCCAGCCTTGCGGGTGAGGTCGGCCACCTCGCGGCGCTGATCAGGAGTCACGATCGTCACGACCGTGCCCTCGGCACCGGCGCGAGCCGTACGGCCCGAACGGTGGAGGAACGCCTTGTGCTCGGCGGGCGGGTCGACGTGCACCACGAGCGTGATGTCATCGACGTGGATGCCACGAGCCGCGATGTCGGTGGCCACGAGCACCTTGACCTCACCGGTGGTGAACAGCTCGAGGTTGCGCGTGCGGGCGTTCTGCGAGAGGTTGCCGTGCAGGTCGACGGCGGGAATGCCCGACTTGCTGAGCTGCTGGGCCAGCTTCTTCGCGCCGTGCTTGGTGCGGGTGAAGAGCAGGCTGCGCTCCTGGCCCGAGGCCATCTGGCGCACGATCGTCGCCTTCGCATCGGCCGGCACGTGCAGCACGTGGTGCTCCATGTCGGGCACGGGCGACTCGGCCGAATCGACAGAGTGCGTCACCGGCGAGTTCAGGTACCGCTTCACCAGCACGTCGACACCGTTGTCGAGCGTGGCGGAGAAGAGGAGGCGCTGGCCACCCACGGGCGTGCGGTCCATCAGGCGCTTCACCGAGGGGAGGAAGCCGAGGTCGGCCATGTGGTCGGCCTCGTCGAGCACCGTCACCATGATCCGGTCGAGGCTCACGCCACCCTGCTGGATGAGGTCCTCGAGACGACCCGGGCACGCCACCACGATGTCGGCCGTCACGAGGGCCTTCATCTGCGGAGCAGCACCGACGCCGCCGTGGATCACGGCGACCTTCAGCTGCATCGCCTGCGCGAGCGGGGTGAGGGTCTCGGCCACCTGAGCCGCGAGTTCGCGAGTCGGCACGAGCACGAGCGCGCGGGGGCGCTTCGCCTGGCGCGGCGTGCGATCTGCAGCGAGCACGGCAACGGTCGGCAGCGAGAACGCCACCGTCTTGCCGCTTCCCGTGCGACCGCGGCCGATCACGTCGCGGCCAGCGAGCGAATCGGGCAGCGTCACGGCCTGGATCGGGAACGGCTCGGTGATGCCACGGGCAGCGAGCGAACGGACGAGAGCCTCGGGCACGCCGGCCTCGGCGAACGAGGTCGCGATCGGACCGGTCGGGGTCGAGACGTGGAGGTCGAGAGCAGCGGCGGTCGCAGCAGGGGCCGCGGCCGGGCGAGCGGCGGGACGGGCAGCCGAGGCAGCACCGTTGGCGCCATCGGTCGGCTTACGGCGGCGACGCTGGTTGGTGCGGGCAGGGGCAGGGGAGGCCGCGTTGCGGCCGTGGCGCGGGGCGCCGTCGTGGGGAGACAAGGGGGATCCTTCTGTGGTCGGGTCGACCAAGCGTGGATCGCAGCCTCGGAGGGCGGTGATGTCCGCGGCACGCAGCCGGGACGAATGCACACTTGACCGTCGGCCGTGCTGGATGCGCGGCTTCGCCACCAGTATGGGCCGCGCGCGACGCGAATCCCCGCGATGGGCGCGCGTCACACCACATGGGGTGCGGAACGACAAGACTGACCCCACCGCTGCGGCCGCTCTCGCGTTCGGTCGCCACCCAACTCGTTCACACCTCCACCGCACCTCAGGAGTTCCGATGCCTGCTGATCTCGACTCGTCGAAGTACATCTCCTTCGTCTCCTACAAGAAGGACGGTACGCCCGTCGCCGCTCCGGTGTGCGTCGTTCCGTTCGAGGGCGGCTACGCGTTCACCACCGACCCGGATGCGTGGAAGGTGAAGCGCGTGCTGCGCAACCCGAAGGTGACGATCCAGGCCTGCAACGTGCGCGGCAAGGTGACGGCAGGAACGCCGGTGCACCAGGGAACGGCCGAGGTGCTCGACGAAGCCGCGATGCTGCGGGTGCGCGCCGCCGTGAAGGCCAAGTACCGCATCGCATACGCGCTCCTCATCGCCTGGGGCGAGCGCAAGGCCAAGCGCACCCAGGGCTCGGCCACCGCTGCCACCGGCGCGATCAAGGTGACCCTCTCCTGAGCACCTGACCCTCCACGATCTCGGTACGTATGGTTCCGGAATCCGGGACAATCTGCGCCGAGATCGGTGGGGTGGGGGTCAGGAGGTGAGGTCGGGGAGCAGGGCCTCGAGGGCAGCGAGTTCGGTGCGCGGGTTCACGATGCACACGCGCAGACACGGCTCGCCGTCGAACGAGGTGGGCACCACCAGCGCTACACCCTCGGCGGCGCGCGACTTGCTCCAGTGCGAGTACTCCTCACGACCCCAGCCGTCGCGACGGAAGAGCACCACGGAGAGCTCGGGCTCGTTCACTAGCGACACGCCCGGGTGGCGACGCACTGCCTCGGCAAAACCCCACGCCGTGCGCAGCGTGTGATCGACGGCTGCCTCGTAGGCCGCCGTCCCGTGAGTGGCCAGGCCGAACCACAGCGGCAGACCGCGTGCCCGACGCGAGAGGTGGTAGGCGTAGTCGCTCGGGTTCCAGTCGGCCCGGTTCACCGCGTCGAGGTACGCACCGTGTTGCGCGTGC
>JBEBDM010000100.1:0-5607 GCA_041156905.1 Actinomycetota bacterium
GATCGTCGTGAGCGCCCTGACCACCGAGGTGCTCGGCGACGGCTCCAAGGTCAACGGGCTCGTCTACAAGGACCGCACCGACGACTCGCTGCACACGGTCGAGCTCGAGGGCATCTTCGTGCAGATCGGTCTGCTCCCGAACACGGAGTGGCTGAAGGGCACGCTCGAGCTCTCACCCCGTGGCGAGGTCGTCGTCGACGACCGCGGCGCCACCTCGCTGCCCGGCGTCTTCGCCGCCGGCGACTGCACGACCGTCCCGTACAAGCAGATCGTGATCGCAATGGGCGCCGGGGCCACGGCCGGCCTCAGCTCGTTCGACCACCTCATCCGCACGTCGGCCCCCGCACCGGCACTCGCCGGCGCCACGGCCTGACCGCACACGACCGGATCGACGCATGAACCTCGGCGACCTGCGCTACCTGGTGGCGGTGGCCGATCACCGCCACTTCGGGCGGGCCGCCGAGGCATGCTTCGTCAGTCAGCCGACCCTCAGCACGCAGATCAAGAAACTCGAGCGCGAGCTCGGCGTCGACCTGTTCGAGCGTCACCCGCGGCAGGTGCTGCTCACGTCCGCAGGAGAGCGGATCGTCGAGCACGCTCGCTCTGTCCTGGCCGAGACCGACACGATCCGCGACGTCGCCCGCCGGGCGCGCAACCCCGAGGGCGGCACTCTGCGCATCGGCGTGTTTCCCACCCTCGGCCCGTACCTGCTGCCGCACATCGTGCCGGTGGTGCACGAACGCTTCCCCGATCTCGAACTGCTGCTCGTGGAGGAGAAGACCGAGGTCATCCTGCGGATGCTGGCCGAGGGCAAGCTCGACGTCGGCGTGCTCGCCCAGCCGGTCGATCTCCCGCACCTCGACGAGCTTCCGATGTTCGAGGAGGAGTTCCTCCTCGCCGTTCCCGTCGACCACCCGCTGGCCGCAACGACCTCCGACCTCGCCGATCTCACGGTGCTCGAGGGCGAGACGGTGCTCCTGCTCGCCGACGGACACTGCCTGCGCGACCAGGCGCTCAGCGTCTGCCAGCTCGCCGGTGCGAGCGAACGGGCGGGGTTCCGCGCTACCAGCCTGGAGACCCTGCGCCAGATGGTCGCCGCCGGTGTCGGCATCACGCTCCTGCCGGCGCTGTCGGTGCACGCACCCGTTCCCGAGTACGCCGGCATCCGGCTCCTGCGGTTCTCCTCTCCCCCGCCGTCGCGCCGGATCGCCCTCTACTCGCGATCGACCAGCGCCTACCGCGGCTTCCTCCCCGAGATCGCCCAACTGGTCCGCGACACGAGTGCCTCCCTCGGCCTGACGCCGCTAGCCTGACGCCCGTTCGCGGGTGTAGCTCAATGGCTAGAGTTCCAGCCTTCCAAGCTGGCTATGCGGGTTCGATTCCCGTCACCCGCTCTGCGCGAAGCGCACTCTCGGTCGCACGAATCGGGAGGAGCGAAGCGACGGATCCCGTCACCCGCTCTGGCCGAAGGCCACGCACGGTCGCGACAATCGGGAGGAGCGCAGCGACGGATCCCGTCACCCGCTCTGCGCGAAGCGCACGGTTGAGATCATCTCGTGACAGATGGTCTGCCAAATGTTAGGTTCCGGCGATGAGGACAGAGCGCTTCGAAGGTCGGATCGGACGCACGCTGGCGGAGAGCGAGCCGTGGTTCGAGGAACATCCCCACCCTGGTGAGCAGGCACCGAACATCGTCGTGATCCTGCTCGACGACTCGGGCTTCGCCCAGTTCGGCTGTTTCGGCAGCGACATCGACACACCGAACATCGACGCACTCGCGGCCGGTGGCCTGCAGTTCACGAACTTCCACGTGACCCCGCTGTGCTCCCCCACCCGCGCCAGCCTGCTCACCGGCCGCAGCCATCACGCGGCCGGGATGCGCAACGTCTCGAACTTCCGCACCGGCTTCCCGCACATGCTCGGGCACGTCAGCACGCAGACGGCGACCGTCGCCGAGGTGTTGCGCGACCACGGCTACGCCACCATGGCCGTCGGCAAGTGGCACCTCGCCCCGATGGAGGAGTGCTCGGCTGCCGGTCCGTTCGACCAGTGGCCGCTCGGCCGCGGGTTCGATCGCTTCTACGGGTTCATGGACGGCGAGACCGACCAGTTCCACCCCGACCTCGTCTGCGACAACCACCAGATCGAGCCCCCGGCCCGACCGGAGGACGGCTACCACCTCAGCGAGGACCTCGTCGACCAGGCGCTGCGCATGATCGCCGACACCAAGGGCGTGCGGCCCGACCGCCCGTTCTTCACCTACCTCGCGTTCGGTGCCACCCATGCGCCGCACCAGGCTCCCGCGTCGTACATGGCCAAGTACCGCGGTCGGTACGACGAGGGCTGGGACGTCGTCCGTGCCCGCTGGTTCGAGCGCCAGAAGCAGCTCGGTGTCATCCCTGGGCACACGCAACTCGCGCCGCGCAACCCCGGTGTCGACGCGTGGGACGACCTGCCCGAGAACCAGAAGCGACTCGCCTGCCGTCTGCAGGAGGCATACGCGGCGTTCCTCGACCACACCGACGACCAGATCGGACGGCTCGTCGACGGCCTGCGGGCGATGGGTCAGCTCGACAACACGATCGTGTTCGTGATGGCCGACAACGGTGCCAGCCAGGAGGGTGGCCCGTTCGGCGTCATGCACGAGATGAAGTTCTTCAACGGCATCCTCGAGACACCCGACCAGGCGATCGGCCGGATCGACGACATCGGCGGACCGCACAGCCACACGAACTACCCGTGGGGCTGGGCGCAGTGCGGCAACACACCCTTCAAGTGGTACAAGCAGAACACGCACGAGGGCGGCGTCCACGTGCCGATGATCATGCACTGGCCGGCCGGCATCCCCGCATCGGAGCAGGGGAAGCGACAGCAGTTCGTCTATGTCAGCGACATCGTCCCGACCCTCTACGACATCCTCGGTGTCGAGGCCCCTGCCACGTACCGCGGTGTCGCCCAGAAGCCGGTCACCGGACACTCGTTCCGTCACGTGCTCGCCGACCCGGCTGCTCCCGCCTCCAACACGCTGCAGTACTTCGAGATGGGTGGCAGCCGCGCACTCGTGCAGGGCTCGATGAAGGCGGTGTGCCGCCACGTCAAGGGCGCAGACTTCGACACCGAACCGTGGGAGCTCTACGACCTCGATGCCGACCCGTCCGAGTGCGACGACCTTGCCGCCTCCCGCCCTGACGAACTCGAGCGTCTCAAGGGTCTGTGGTGGGACGAGGCCGAGCGTCACGGCGTGCTCCCCCTCGACGATCGCGGTGTCGAACTGTTCGGCGTCCGGTTCCGCGACCGCTCGCCGCACCCGGAGAACCGTCGCTACGTCTACCGGCCGCCGATGTCGCCGATGCCCGGTCAGGCCGGCGCCTCGATCGGTGGACGCAGCTTCGACCTGAGCGCCCGAATCACCCGTACAAACGGTCAGGGTGGCGTGCTCTACGCCACCGGTACCGAGAACTCGGGTGTCTCGTTCTTCGTACAGGGAGACCGTTTCGTCGTCGACTACAACGCCTTCGACGACCACACCGTCGTCGAGAGCACCGTCGACCTCCCCGAGGGCGAGTGCACCCTCACTGCGAAGGTCCGACGCGGCGACAAGCGCACCGGCACGATCGACCTCTACGTCGACGACCAGCACTGTGGCCACGGCGACCTCGCCCTGTTCATGCTGATGATGTCGTCGGTCGGACCGAGCGTCGGATACGACCACGGCTCAGCCGTCTCGAACCGCTACCGCTCGCCGTTCCCGTTCGAGGGAACCCTGCACGAGGTCGTCATCCAGGCCAGTCCCGAACGCTTCGCCGACACAGCCGCCGCCGAAGAGGCCGCCGGCATGGGTCGGCAGTGATGGGCCTCCACGTCGACGAGATCCCCGTCACCTACACACCGACCGGTGGCTGGGTCGACGAGATGCCCGCCCCGGTACTCACCGACTGCGCCACACCGCTCGTCGAGGGCGCCGTCGACATGGCCGGAATGTGGCACGTGGTCGAGGTGCTCGTCAACGGCTCCGCTGACCCCACTCATCCGCTGCTCGGCGCTGCGCAGCGCATCGAACAGGCCGGCGATCGCGTCATCATCACGTCGGGCGGCATCGTCCACGACATGCGCTGCGACGGCACCGTCGAGCGCGGTGTCCGTGACGTGGCAGCCATCGACAAGACAACGCCGATCAGCGTCGTCGCGACCTACGAGGACGGCGTCCACGTCCTCCGGCCCGTCGGCCTGCCCGTCGAGATCCGCCGCTGGCGGGAGGGAGAACACCTCATGTGGGAGTACGTGGGCTTCGTCGCCCGATTGGAGCGCGCATCATGAGGATCACCCTCCTCGGGACGGGCAGTCCGATCCCCGATCCGCGTCGTGCAGGACCGAGCACCCTCGTCCGTACCGATGGAGCGACGCTGCTCGCCGACGCCGGACGTGGAGTCCTCATGCGGCTGATGGCGGCCGGGGTCGTCCCGCCGATGCTCTCGGGCGTGCTCGTCACCCACCTGCACAGCGACCACATCACCGACCTCAACGACGTCGTCACCACCCACTGGGTGATGAGTCCGATCCGGCAGCCGTTGCGCATCTGGGGACCTCCCGGCATCCGCGAGACCGTCGACGGGATGATGGCCATGCTCGCCCCCGACATGCGGTACCGCCTCGCCCACCACGACGACCTCAACGACCCTCCCCTGCTCGAGGTCACTGAGGTCACACCCGGCGACACGTTCATCGTGGGATCTGCCACGGTCTCCGTCGGGGCCACCGACCACCGTCCCGTCGAGCCAACAGTCGCGTACCGGATCGACGACGGCGGGCACAGCGTCGTGCTCGGCGGCGACGGTGTCCCGTGCGAGGGCCTCGACACGCTCTGCCGCGGCGCCGACGCCTACGTGCAGACCGTGATCCGCGACGACCTCGTCAAGCTCGTCCCCTCGGCGCGACTGCAGGACATCCTCGACTACCACTCGAGCGTCACGCAGGCGGCCGAGACGGCAACCCGGGCCGGCGTGCAGCACCTCGTGCTCACGCACTACGTCCCGAGCATGCAGCCCGGCCAGGAGGACGAGTGGCGGTCGATCGCGGCAGCTGCCTTCACCGGCAACATCGTCCTCGGCGACGACCTCACCGCCCTCGACCTCTGACGATCGACCTCACGCGATCAGGCGTCGGGCAGCGAGAGGCGCGACACGCCGAAGAACGAGCACGAGTAGAGCGAGCGACCCCACCCTGCCGCGGGGAACAGCACGCTCTGCACCGGGCTGCCGGTGTCGGCGCGCAGGATCTCGCGACCGTTCTCGACGTCGAGGACGACCACCTGCTCGGCCTGGCGTTCAGCGTCGTGATCGTGGAGAACGAGTTCGCCCGTGTCGGGATACAGCAGCGGATGTGCCGCGTGGTTCTGCGGTCGCGACCAGATCTGCTCGAACGGGTCGGAGACGTCCGGGCCGTAGCGGAAGGCAGTGACGACCCCGTTCCCGCTGTCGTAGCCCACCACGATGCGGCGTGAGGGGTCGACGGCCGGCGGGTTGGCGATCAGGCCACCGGGCAGACCACACACCTCGGCGGTCGACACCGAGCCGTCGGCGAGCGAGACGCGCACGATGTGCAACGGGG
>JBEBDM010000101.1:0-2872 GCA_041156905.1 Actinomycetota bacterium
CTCGGCCTCGACGTTCTCGTCGAGCAGCACGATCTCGGTCGCCGTCGCTGCCGAGCGGCCACGGCAGTGGATCGGGTAGCTCGACCCCTCGACCGTCCGCGACACGTACCACCAGCCGTCCTTGCACACGGGAACGCTGAGGTCGGTCTCCTGGACGCGGGCACGGATCTCGCCGAAGACCTCGTCGACCAAGGTGGAGTGGCTCGCGAACCACGCGTCGCTGACGGCGTTCTCCGCCTCGAGGTAGGCGACGGTGTCGGGGTCGTCACGGTCGCGGAGCCAGGCCCACGGGTCGGGCGTGTCACCGTCGGGACGCGTCCAGACGTGGGGAACCTGCTTCGCACGGGGTGCCTGCACGGGCGAGAGGGTAGCGTCACCCCATGAGGGTGTGGATCGACCAAGACCTCTGCACCGGTGACGGACTCTGTGTCGACCACTGTCACCAGGTGTTCACCCTCCTCGACGATGGCATCGCCTACGTCGTGGAGGCCGGCCACGTCCTCAACGATCCGGGCGGATCGGGGAGCCTCGCCACGGTCGACGACCGCTACCACCAGTCGGTGGTCGATGCCGCCCTGGCCTGCCCCGGGGAGTGCATCTTCATCGAGGTCGCACAGGCGGCGCCTGCGGCGGAGGGACATGTCCTCGACGCCGGAGTGGACGACGGGGAGGGAATTGTTACTATGCCAGTAGTGGAAATTCCCCGAGCTCCACGGGAACAGTGATGACCTCCTTCGATCTCGATCTCAGCAAGTACAACCTCGGCTGGAGCGACTCCGACGTGGAGTACGCGTTCACGCCGGCCAAGGGCCTCAACCAGGGCGTCGTCGACCAGATCAGCTGGTGGAAGGGCGAGCCGAGCTGGATGACCAAGTTCCGCCAGCGCTCGCTCGGTCTGTTCGACCGCAAGCCGATGGCCGACTGGTTCGCCGTCAACATGCCGGAGATCGACTTCCAGGACATCTACTACTACTTGCGTCCTGCCACCGATCAGGTGAGCGAGTGGGACGACCTGCCCGAGCAGATGAAGAAGACCTACGAGAAGCTCGGCATCCCCGAGGCCGAGCGCAAGTACCTCGCCGGCGTGACGGCGCAGTACGAGTCGGAGGTCGTCTTCCACCGCAACCGTGAGGACCTCGAGAAGCAGGGAATCCTCTTCTGCGACATGGACACGGCGCTGCGTGAGTACCCCGATCTCGTGAAGCGGTACTTCGGCACGGTGATCCCCCCGGGCGACAACAAGTTCTCCGCCCTCAACTCGGCCGTGTGGTCGGGTGGCTCGTTCATCTACGTGCCGCCGGGAGTCGAGTGCGAGATGCCGCTGCAGGCGTACTTCCGCATCAACAGCGAGAACGCCGGTCAGTTCGAGCGCACGCTGATCATCGCCGACGAGGGCAGCAAGGTGCACTACATCGAGGGTTGCTCGGCTCCGGTGTACACCAACGACTCGCTGCACTCGGCCGTGGTCGAGATCGTCGTGAAGCCCTCGGCTCGCGTCACCTACACGACCATCCAGAACTGGTCGCCCAACGTCTACAACCTCGTCACCAAGCGGGCGCGGGTCGAGGCGGAGGGCCACATGGAGTGGATCGACGGCAACATCGGCTCGAAGCTCACCATGAAGTACCCGAGCGTGTACCTCGTGGGTCCGAAGGCCACCGGTGAGGTCCTCTCGGTCGCCTACGCCGGCCCCGGCCAGCACCAGGACGCCGGCGCCAAGATGGTGCACGCGGCCCCGGAGACGACCTCGAAGATCGTGTCGAAGTCGATCTCGAAGGACGGCGGCGTCACGACCTACCGCGGTCTCGTGCGAGTCGACGAGGGTGCGTACGGCTGCAAGAGCCACGTCCAGTGCGACGCCTTGATCCTCGACGACCACAGCGAGAGCCGCACACTCCCGTACATGGAGGTCGGCGAGCGCGACGCCCAGATCGGTCACGAGGCCACGGTCTCCAAGATCGCCGACGAGCAGCTCTTCTACCTCATGTCGCGTGGCCTCTCGCAGGAGCAGGCGATGGGCATGGTGGTGAACGGCTTCATCGAGCCGATCACCCGCACGCTCCCGATGGAGTACGCGGTCGAGTGGAGCCGCCTCATCGAGCTCCAGATGGAGGGCTCCGTCGGCTGATGCGGGCGCGTCCGGATCGGACGTGTGTCAGCAGTCGACGAAGTTCACCGGCACGGCGATCGGGCCGCTGTCGTCCCCGGTCGCGCCCTTGTGGCGGAAGGTGACGGCGAGGCCGCCGCGGGCGGTCTCCTTGTACTTCTCGTGCATGTCTCGGCCGGTGTCGCGCATCGTGGCGATGGCCTGGTCGAGCGACACGAGGTGCTGACCGTCGCCGCGCAGGGCGAGACGCGAGGCGTTGATCGCCTTCATCGCGGCCATCGCGTTGCGCTCGATGCACGGCACCTGGACGAGGCCACCGATCGGGTCGCACGTGAGGCCGAGGTTGTGCTCGAGGGCGATCTCCGCGGCGTTCTCGACCTGCTCGGGAGTGCCGCCCATCACCTGCGCCAGACCGGCTGCTGCCATCGCGCAGGCGCTGCCGACCTCGCCCTGGCAGCCGACCTCGGCGCCCGAGATCGAGGCGTTCATCTTGAACAGGGCGCCGATCGCCGCGGCGGCGAGCAGGAACTCGACGATGCCGTCGTCGTCGGCACCGGGGACGAACTTGGCGTAGTAGTGCAGCACGGCGGGCACGATCCCGGCGGCCCCGTTGGTGGGTGCGGTCACCACGCGTCCGCCGGCAGCGTTCTCCTCGTTGACGGCGAGGGCGAACACGTTCACCCAGTCGAGGGCCGCCATCGGGTCGGTGCTGTGCGCGGGCAGGGCACGGTGCAGGGCCGCGGCTCGCCGCTGGACCCCGAGCCC
>JBEBDM010000102.1:0-3424 GCA_041156905.1 Actinomycetota bacterium
TGCCTGAATCGTCGTGCCTGAATCGTCGTGCCTGAATCGTCGTGCCTGAATCGTCGTGCCTGAATCGTCGCGTCTGCTGGCCAGCGGTCTACCAGCGGTTGCGGGCTTCCTCGGCGAATCCGCGGATCCCGTCGAGGTGGTGGGCCGTGCCGTCGTCGTCGACCACGGTGCCCGACCACGTGCCGAAGCACTGGTGGACCTCCATCTTCAACACGCCGACGTCGGTCACGTCGTAGCGGTCGAAGGTCGGTGTCAGCGTGAGGTTGATCCGGCCATCGTCGCCGGTGAGGCGCCACGGGCGCATCGGGTCGGCCCAGTCGTAGTCCCACTCGAGTTCACGGCCGATCTTGGTGAGTCGACCGTCGATGCAGAGAGCGTTCTCGGTGGCGCCCGTGCCCACTGTCCAGCGGCCGCCGAACTGAAGCCCGATCACCTGACCGGTGGTGCTGTGGCCCGAGGCGGCTGCCCAGTTCCAGCGGTTGGAGTACGGCCAGATCCCACGGCCGAGGTCCTGCACACCCCATGCGTCGTGAGCGGCGTCGACCGTGTAGGTCCGGGTTCCGACGCGCACGGCGCCGACGGTCGGTCGCGAGTTCTGCTTCGAGGTGAACTGGAACCGGCGCCGGCTCCACGGGATGAGCACGTTGAGCGATTCGTGACCCTGGGGCTTGAGGACGCGCAGGTCGACCTCGATGTCGCCCGCCTTGGGGTCGGTGCCGCGCGCCGTGATCTCGGTGTGCTCGGGAGTCTCGGTGATGCGCAGCGCGAATCGGCCCTGCTCGTGGCTGACCGTTCCCTCACAGACCTGTTCGGGCATCGAGAAGCGGCGGGCGAAGGGGACCATGACCCCGGCGGTCGCCTGGTCTCCTGTCGCGTGGTTCATCACCCAGACGTTGGCGAGACCGACGTAGTCGACGTCGGCATAGACGAAGGACACCACGACCTCGTCGGTGATGACGCACCAGTAGTCCCACTTCTTCTTCCGGCCGTGGGCCCGACGCAGGTTCGCCCGCAGTATCGGGTGTCGCGACCAGCCGCGCGCGTCATCGTTCAGGCGGCCGTGACCGTCGCAGAGGTCGACGGGTCGGGTGAGTTCACGCTCGTGGGTCGCCACCGGTCAGAGAGCCTCGTGGCGAAGGGTCGGGAAGAGGATGACCTCCTTGATGGAGTTCACCCCGGCGATCAGCATCGCCACCCGGTCCATGCCGATCCCGAGACCACCGGTGGGCGGGAGGCCGTACTCGAGGGCACGCAGGTAGTCCTCGTCGACGGTGCCGCGCTCGGCGTCTCCGGCGTCCTTGGCGGCCTGCTCGTCCTCGAACCGGCTCCGCTGCTCGACAGGGTCGTTGAGCTCGGTGTAGCCGTTGGCGAGTTCACGGCCACCCACGAACAACTCGAAGCGTTCGGTGAGGTGCGGGTCGTCGCGGTCGACGCGGGCGAGAGGGGAGATCTCGACGGGATGGCCCGTCACGAACGTCGGGGCGATGAGCGTGTGCTCGGCCAGATTCTCGAACAGCTCCTCGATGATCTTGCCCGAACCCCAGCGTGGGTTGACGGGAACACCGTGCGTCGCGGCAAGGGCACGGAGCTCCTCGACCGGCTGCGACGGGTGCACGGCCACGCCGGTGGCCTCGTGGACGAGGTCGATCATCCGGACCTGACGCCACTTGTGGGCGAGGTCGACCTGCTCGGTCTCGCCGTCGGGGCGGTGGACCGTGACGACCGAGGTGCCGGTCGCGTCGACGGCGGCCCGGGTGATGAGCGTCTCGGTGATCTCGATCATCTCGCTGTAGTCGCCGTACGCCTGGTAGAGCTCCATCATCGTGAACTCGGGGTTGTGGCGCGTGCTGATGCCCTCGTTGCGGAAGATGCGGCCGATCTCGAACACCCGCTCCATGCCACCGACGATGAGCCGCTTGAGGTGGAGCTCGAGTGCGATGCGCAGGTACAGCTGCATGTCGAGCGCGTTGTGGTGGGTGATGAACGGACGCGCGTGTGCGCCACCGGCCTCGACGTGCAGGACGGGAGTCTCGACCTCGATGAACGAGCGCTCGTGCAGCGTGCGACGGAAGCTGGCGATGATCGCGTGCCGGACGCGGAAGTTGTGCCGTGCCTCTTCGTTGACGATGAGGTCGGCGTAGCGCTGCCGGAAGCGGGTGTCGGTGTCGGTGAGTCCGTGCCACTTGTCGGGCATCGGGCGCACTGCCTTCGAGAGCAGTTCGACGCGCTCGGCCTTGACGCTGAGCTCGCCCTTGCGAGTGGTCATCACCGTGCCGTGGACACCGACCCAGTCGCCGAGGTCGAGGTGCTTGACGGCCTCGAAGGCCTCGTCGCCGACGACGGCCTTGCTGATGAACAACTGCACCTCGCCGTCGCGGTCGCGCATCGTGGCGAAGACGAGCTTGCCCGAGTCGCGCAGGAGCATCACGCGGCCGGCGACGGCGACAGCGGTCTCGGTCTCGGTGCCGGGCTCGAGGTCGCCGTGGGCCGAGCGCAGGTCGGCGAGCGTCGTGGTCCGGTCGAAGCGGTACGGGTAGGGGTTGGTGCCCTCGTCACGTAGGTCGGCGAGCTTCTGGAGCCGCTTGGCCTTCTCGGCGGCGAGGCCGCTTCCCGTGTGGATGTCGGTCTCGTCGGCGGGAAGGGGGGACTCGTCGTTCACAAGGAGGCAACGGTAGTCGGTGGAGCCCTCGTTCCTGCCGGAAATCGAAGGTGGTCCACGACTACGGTGCTCGGGATGGCGGCGCGTCGAGTGGGCAGGTGGACGGTCGCGCTGGCTGTCGCCGTCGGCACGGCCGGTGTCGCTTCTGCCGTCGACCTCCCACCGCCCGTCGAGCAACTGGTGGGTGGCAGCGACGAGGTCGGCCTCGTCGGTGCCGACTGGGTCGGTCCCGTCGTGCCCGATGGTGGGGTCGCTGGCGACCTCGTGTCGGTGTTCCAGACGGGTGAGTTGTCCACCCCGTTGCGCTGGGCCATCGAGTCGGCGGTCGCCGAGGCCGGTGCGGCGATGGTGACGACCCGCGGGTTCAGCATCGGTCTCGTCCGACTCACGCGCGGCTCCGAGGTGTTGCAGCAGGCGCGCGCGGCCGGTTGGGGTTTCCCGATGGGCGTCTCGGCCTTCCCCGACGCGGCGATCGCCGCGGTGATGGGTCGTGAGTTCGCGTCGGTGGTGGGCGGCGACAGCATCGTCATGAGCGAGACCAGTGCCGGCATCCGAGGTGCCCTCCCCGGTGACGTGGTCGAACTCCGGGGTGCTGCGGGCAACCGAGTGCGCTTCGTGATCAGCAGGGTCGTCCCTGACGACGAGATCGGTGGCACGGAGATCCTGATGGACACCGATCAGTCCGCTCGCCTCGGAGCGATCTACGACACGCGGGCGCTCATCCTCCAGATCCCCGACCGGGCCGCGCTCGACTCGGCGCTCGCC
>JBEBDM010000103.1:0-4616 GCA_041156905.1 Actinomycetota bacterium
GAGTGGGAGCCGAGCGTGAGCATCGGAGTCGCCCAGATCGGCTCGGAGGACGCGCGGTTCGCGGACGTCGACGAGGTGATCGCGCAGGCCGACGGCGAGATGTACCGCCGACGCGGCGAGCGTCGCCGCTAGCGAGCGGACGTTGCAGTCCGCTTGCCCAGCATCGGCTCAGCGCGGAGCGGGCACCAGTTGCTCGAAGCCCTTCATCGAGTGGAACCGTTCCTGAAGGTGCCATCCGTAGGTACCGGAGTACGGGCTTGGCGTCGTCGGCGGGGTGAGCCGAGCGCCGAGGTTCGGTTCGACGAAGAACCCGACCGACTGCCGGTGGACGCCGAGGTCGAGGACACGGTGCGGCGTCGCCCGTACCCGGCCATTCGTCATCCTCTCCAGGACCGTTCCGAGATGGACCGAGATCGTGTTCGGTACGCGGGGGACGTCGTGCCACTCGCCGTCGGGTCCCTGCGCCTGGAGGCCGCCGTCGCGCTGCCAGAGCAACGATGCTCCCGACACGTCGGTGTGTGCTCCGGCGGCGATCCGCACTCCATCGTCGGTGTCGCTCAGGGTGCGCACGCCGTCGGGACGCGTGGGGTAGTCGAGCAAGCGGAGCGTGGAGTTGCCCTCGACGTACTCGCCGGCGAGTTCGGCGTCGTCGAGGCCCGCCCACCGGGCGGCGGAGAGCATGACGCGGAATCCGGTCTCCTTCGCGACGGCGTAGTAGCCCTCGACTGCGTCTCGCCACCCGGTGCACGGCTCCTGCTCGGGCCACGCCGACTGCTCGGCGAAGACCTCCATGCCGGGGACGGGTGGCGCGGCGAACGGCTCGGCCGGCCCGATGTCGTACATCTGGTTGTAGGCCCACGCCCCGTCGGCGAGCGATGATCGATAGCCGCGGTACACGCGTGGTCCGTCGGGGTTGGTCTCGCGCGACGCCACTGCCATCTTCGCCTCGGTGGGGAGGTCGAAGAACCGGAGCGCGGTGGTGGCGAGGTCGTCGAGTTGCTCGCTCCCCGGCATGCCGGCGACGACGAAGGCACCATGGCTCGTGATGGCCGAGCCGATCGCATCGTCGACCGATGAGCGAGTGGCTCGGTCGTCGTCGAACAAGGCGGCGACGTCGACGACCGGGAGTTCGCTCATCGCAGGGTGCCCTCCGGGACCCAACTGCCATGTGCGCCGTACGGGACGCGCTGGGGAAGGTGGACGCGTGCGACGGGAGCGGCCGCGAAGTCGCGGGCATCAACGATGACGAGTGACGACCTGCCGGTGCCTTCGTCGTGCGTGATCGCCATGATCCAGCCGTCGTCCTCGGCAGCGTCGGGCGAACGTGGGGCGAAGACGGGCTCGCCTCCGCGTACGCCGGCTCCGAGTTGGTGCTCCGTGCACTCGCCGGTGGTGAGGTCGTACTTCAGCAACTGCGAGCCGTAGACAGGCTCCTCGGAGTTGCCCTCGCCGGCGAGGGCCATCATGTAGGCGTACCTGGCGGAGAGTCCGACCCGGCGGTCGTCGACACGTCCGAAGTCACCGGGCCGACCGTCCACCTGTTGCTCGTCGACGGTGCCTCGTGCGGGATCGATCACCCAACGAGTCAAGCGGCCGACCTCGGCGTAGTCGTCGCTGCCACCACCGAACGCGGAGTCCATGCGCGAGACGTGGAGCACGATGCTGCCGTCCTCGGCATCGTGGGCGTTGACCGGGTGGAACACGTAGCACGGGTCGATCTCGATCCACTTCACGTCGGCGTTGGTGCCGTGGCGCGGCATGACGCCGAGCCGGGCGCCGGCCTCGCGGTGGAAGCGGAACGGAATCCCCGAGGCCGACTGGCCGAGGTCGAACAGCAACGGAAGGTCCATGAACACGACGTGGCTGCGCGTCACGTTGAAGTCGTGCATCATCACCATGTTCGGGATGTCGATCGGCTCGAGCTGGCTGACGGTTCCCTCGGGCGAGACGCGTACGTAGTGGAGGTACGGGGGCTCGAACGAGAAGTAGCTGAACGCCAGCAGCTCACCCGTGACGGGGCAGATCTTCGGATGGGCCGTCATCGAGCAGGTGAGTGCTCCGCCATAGTTCTCGTAGCGGGTGGTGTTCAGCTCGCCGTCGAGGAGCCACGGCCAGTGCCCCTCCTCCAGCGCCATCAACGACCCGTTGTGAGCGATCACGTGCGTGTTGCCCGTACCACGGGCCAGCGGGGGCATGTCCATGCGTTCGCCGCGGTGCTTCCGCACGGCGTCGGACTCGACGAAGCGGTTGCGGTACCAGTCGGCACGACCGTCACGTAGCCGCACACCGTGCACCATCCCGTCGCCGAAGAACCAGTGCGGGGTCACACCTGCGTAGGGGTTCGGACCGGTGCGGACGTAGAGGCCGTCGAGTTCGGGCGGGATCGTGCCCTCGACCTCGAGTTGGTCGACGGTGACCTCCTCGCGCATCGGCTCCCAGTTCCCTCGCATGTGCCACGGCGTGTCACTCATGGTTCCCCCTCCGACCGGACGCCCCCTGCGCCCAGTGTCCCCGGCGGGATCGTAGACCGCTGAGTGGTGTCGTGGAACCAGGCGGTCGTGCCGGTCGGTCGCCGGTTCAGCGGTCGCGGAGGCCCTTGCCGGCGAGGATCCGCTCGGTGTGCTTGTCGACACGGGCATGGCGGGTGGAGAGCTGCTTCGCATCGGCGACGTGGAGGTGGTACTCGCGCTGGCGTCCGGGGGTCAGCGACTCGAAGGCCGCACGGAACGCCGGGTCGGAGTCGATGCGTTCCTGGAGGGCATCGACCAGCACGAGAGCGGGGCGCGGGGCGACCTTCGCACCCGACTGCTCGACGGTGATGGCCTCGGCTGCATAGGCCGCGATCGTGCCGGCCATCGCCGTCACGTCGGCGACCGACCGGAAGGTCATGCGCTTCGCGGAGTGCGAGTTCTCGCCCTGTTCCTCGAGCACGCCCTCCGGGTCGCTCAGGAGAGCACCCTTGAAGAACATGAGGGCGAGGAACCCCTTCATCTCCTGGACGATCGCGATGTTCGCCCCGCTGTGCGCGTAGCACGGCTTACCCCACTTGAACTCCTCGTCGAGTCCGCATCCGAGCAGCACCCCGCGCAGGGCCGCCACCTCGGCGGGCCACAGCGTGGAGCGGGCGAGATAGGCGTCGACCTTCGGATTCATCGGGACATCATCGCGCTTGGCAGCGCGGCTCGTGTGGCGTCAGTCGCGCTCGTACACGTCGACGCCGGGGACGATCTTCTCCCGGAACAGGGCGAGCACCTCACCGGGTTCGGCGTGTCGTCCGGTCGCATGCTTCGAGTAGAGCATCGTGCCGTCGACCTCGACGTCGAAGACACCCTTCGAGCCCGTCACCATCGTGAGTTCGGCGATGACGTGTTGGTAGTCGTGCAGCAGGTCGTGGGCCGCGCTCACGGCGCGGGGCGAATAGTCTCAAGGGACGCAGTAGGTGATGCGCACGCGATGTCCGGCCATGACGTGAGCGTACGTCACGTCGTTGTCCCGATGGGTCTCGGCGGGCGTGTGCCGGTCGGCTAGTCGGCGCTACTCCGGGAGACGGAGCGGGGCGAGTGCGGCGGGGAGAGCCACCGAGAGCCAGCGGTCGGTGTCGACCGACGACGACCGGGTGACGAGGTGTCCGATCGACATTCCGTGGAACCAGGCGCAGTAGGCGACCGTGTCGAGGGAGGGGTTGATGAGGCCCTTGGTCTTGGCCCATTCGAACAGTTCGGCAATGGCCTCGAACATCTGGTCCTGCACGTCGCCGATCCGGGCAGCGAGATCGGGCCTGGTCAGCCCGCCGGCCGTGACGGAGAGGCGCTCGCGTCGGACCACCTCGTTCGCCGGATCGGTCACGACCCGCCGCAACTGACCGGCGAGATAGGCGAGGAACTCGTCCGGGGTCGTGGCCGCGTAGCCGGCCGCGAGGTTGTTCCGGTCCTCGCTGTCGGCCATCCGCTCGTAGAGAGCCTTCTCGGCGGCGATCAGCAACTGCTCTCGACTTCCGTAATGGTGGTAGAGCGAACTGGTGGAGGCGAACGCCCTCGACAGGACGTCGTCGATCCGGAACCCGTCGACGCCGCGCGCCTCGATCTCTGCGATCGCCGCCTCGAGGAGGATGTCCGCCGTACTCGGTGACGAGGATGTCGCCGATGCCCGGGTCCGAGATGCCACGCGTCCTCCCGTCAGGTCGAGTCTCCGTCGGCCTACACCCTGCCACATTCGGAGTTGGCACTCCAGATGGGTCGGACCGTGCGACGTCACCGGACTAGTGGCGTGTTCGCCGCCCCTCGTGGATCATTGCCGCGATACGCCGACTGTGTGACGATGGAGCGGGAGGGCGGAGATGGTGGACGTGGTCGAGGAAGAGTCGCCTGGTACGAGCCGCCGACGGTGGTGGATGTCGGCCGTCGTGTTCGTCCTGCTGCTGCCCGTGGTCGTGACGCTTGTGGCGCAGGGACAGGAAGAGGACGCGCTTGTCCCGGCGTCGACCGACGGCGTGACGACTCTCGCTCCTGAACCGACGTCGACGGCGGAGCAGGTGTCGACGAGTGCCGTCGCCACGACCGACGCGCCGACCACGACGGTGGGTACTCCTCCCGCATGGGTCCGGCCGTGCGTCGACG
>JBEBDM010000104.1:0-3447 GCA_041156905.1 Actinomycetota bacterium
CGGCAGGGGCCATGCTGCCGGAGAGTGCCGCACGCGCATCGGTCGTGGGGTTGCCGTCGGCGTCGATGGCCCATCCGAGGGGGATGCTCTCGCCGGCCTGGGCGGCGGCGTTGACCTTCACCCACGCCACCATCGACGACGACAGATCGGCGACCACCGGCTCGCCGTCGCGTCGGGGAGCGCCCCACGCGAACGGGTTGGTGCCGAACCACGGACGGCGTCCGCCGTGGGGCGCCATGAGCGGCGACGAGTTGGCGAACATCAGGCTGACGAGACCGTGACGGGCGAGTCGGTCGACGAACCAGCCGAGGACCCCGGCGCTGTACGAGTGCGTGAGGACGAGCATCGCGATGCCGTTGGCCCGGGCAGCGGTGACGAGCGCGTCCTCCCCGGCCTCGTAGGCAGGGTGGCAGAAGCCGAGGCCCGCGTCGACGACGACCGCGCCGGGGCGCGGAGTCGACACGACGGGAACAGCGTCGCCGTGCACCTTCCCGCAGGCCACGTGGTCGCAGTAGGTGGGCAGGTACGTGAGGCCGACGGTGCGCAGGCCCTCTGCCTCGGCATCGCGGATGGAACGCGCGGTGGCGTCGGCCTGGAGGGCCGACGCTCCCGACGCGATCAGCATGCGGCGGCTGATGCTCTCGACCTCATCGAGCGAGAGCATCCGGCTCATGAGGGGAAGGCCCCCAGCATCAGGGCCGCCTGCAGCGTGTTCTCGAGCAGACAGGCGATGGTCATCGGACCGGTGCCTCCGGGCATCGGGGTGATCGCCCCGGCCACGGCCTGGACGGCGTCGAAGTCGACGTCACCGACGATGCCGGCCTCGCTGCGCGACACGCCGACGTCGACCACGGCAGCGCCGGGCTTCACGTGGGCGGCCGTGACCATGCGGGCCTGACCGGCGCAGGCGACGATGATGTCGCTCTCACGGCAGACCTCGATCATGTCGGTGGCGCTGGTGCGCGAGTGGGCGAGGGTCACCGTGGCGTCGACACCCTTGCGGCCGAGCAGGAGGACCTGCGGGAGGCCGGTGAGCGTGCTGCGGCCGATGACGGTGGCCTTCTTGCCAGCGGTCTCGACGCCGTAGCGCTCGAGCAGGCGCATCACGCCGAGTGGGGTGCAGCCGACGTGACCGGGAAGGCCACGCACGAGGCGACCCATGCTGCGCTCGGTGAGACCGTCGACGTCCTTCTCCGGGGGGATCAGGGCGAGGACGGGCTCGGGGTCGAGGCCCTTGGGAAGCGGGAGCTGGCACAGGATGCCGTGCACCTCGGGGTCGGCGGCGAGGGCGGCGACAGCCTCCTCGACCTGGGCCTGGGTGGCGTCGTTGCCGAGCTCGACGTGCTTGGAGGTCATCCCGGCCTCGCCTGCGAGCTTGCGCTTGCTGCCCACGTAGAGGCGGCTCGGCTTGTCGTCACCGACGAGCACCGTGGCGAGACACACCGGCGGCGAGCCGGCGGCCTCGATCGTCGACCGCAGCGAGGCGATGATCTCGCCGCGCAGGCGGATGCCGTCCATGAGGACGGCTCCACCCGGAGTGCGCTCGAACTCCCCGGTGGGGTTGATCGTCACGACAGACCCACGATCTCGCCGTTCTCATCGAAGTCGATGATGCTGGCGGCGGGAGCCGAACCGAGACCGGGCATCGTGGTCATGTCGCCACAGATCGGGTACACGAAGCCGGCGCCGACGCTGGCGCGCACCTCGCGGACGTTCACCGTGTGACCGGTGGGGGCGCCCTTCAGCGACGCGTCGGCGCTGATGCTGAGGTGGGTCTTGGCGATGCAGACCGGCAGGTTGCCGAAGCCGTTCTTCTCGTAGCGGTCGAGCTGGGTGTTCGCCGCGGCCGAGTAGGTGACCTTGGCAGCGCCGTAGATCTTCGTGGCGACCTTCTCGATCTTGGTCTTCAGCGAATCGGCGTCCTCGTAGCAGTACTGGAAGCTCGAGGGCTCGTCACAGGCCTCGACCACTGCGCGGGCGAGGTCGGTGGCGCCGGCGCCGCCGTCGCTGAAGTGCGTGCAGACGGCCACGCGGGCGCCCACGCTCTCGGCGATCTCGCGGATGGCCTGGTGCTCGCTGGCGTAGTCACCGGGGAAGGCGTTGATGGCGACGACCGGCGAGACGCCGTGGACCTTGACGTTCTCGATCTGCTTGACGAGGTTGGCGGCACCAGCGCGCACGTCATCGGGGTTCTCGGCGAGGAGGTCGGCCGGGAGCGGCTTGCCGGGAACGATCTTGAACTTGCCGCTGTGGGCCTTCAGGGCACGCACGGTGGCGACGAGCACGGCAGCGTCGGGAACCATGCCCGAGTTGCGGCACTTGATGTTGAAGAAGCGCTCGGCACCCATGTCGGCACCGAAACCGGCCTCGGTGATGAGGTAGTCGCCACCGCGGATACCAATGAGGTCGCCGACGATGCTCGAGTTGCCGTGGGCGATGTTGCCGAACGGACCGGCGTGCACGATGACCGGGGTGTTCTCGAGGGTCTGGAGGAGGTTCGGCTTGAGAGCCTCCTTCATGATGACGGCCATCGAGCCGGCGGCCTTGAGCTGCTCGGCCGTGACGGGCTCGCCACTCGGGGTGTAGCCGACGACGATGCGGCCGAGGCGGGCGCGCATGTCCTCGAGCGAGGTGCTGAGGGCGAAGATCGCCATCACTTCGCTGGCAGCGGTGATGTCGAAGCCGGTCTGACGGGTGATGCCGTCCATCTTCCCGCCGAGGCCGACGATGATGTTGCGCAGGCTGCGGTCGTTGACGTCGAGGACACGACGCCACGTGATGTTGTGCATGTCGAGGTTGAGCTCGTTGCCCTGGTGGAGGTGGTTGTCGACCATCGCCGAGAGCAGGTTGTGGGCCGCGGTCACGGCGTGGAAGTCGCCGGTGAGGTGCAGGTTGAGCAGCTCCATTGGCACGACCTGGCTGTAGCCACCGCCGGCGGCACCGCCCTTGATGCCGAAGGTCGGGCCCATGCTCGGCTGGCGCAGGCTGATGACCGCGCTCTTGCCGATGTGCTTCATGGCCTGGCCGAGACCGACGGTCGTGGTGGTCTTGCCCTCGCCCAGCGGGGTGGGGGTGATGGCGGTGACGACGACGTACTTCGCCTTGGGACGGTTCGAGAGCTCCTCGATGGCCTCGAGGCGGATCTTGGCGAGCTCGTCACCGTGCTGCTCGAGCAGGTGCGGGCCGATGCCCATCTGGGCGGCGATGTCGGTGAGCGGAACGAGCTTCGCGCCGCGGGCAATCTCGAGATCGGACGGGAATGACACGGTGACCCCCTGGGTGTCGGATGGTGTCCCGGACACGGGACGAACGACTCCAGCCTAGCGGATCGGTTCCACCCTGTGGAACCAATCCACCATGCGGAACACCCTGCCCCAACGGCCACCGACCCCCACCGATCTCGGCGCAGATCGTCCCGGAATCCGGGACGATCTGCGCCGAGATCGT
>JBEBDM010000105.1:0-24701 GCA_041156905.1 Actinomycetota bacterium
CGTAGCGCTGGTCCTCGACGAAGAAGCTCGGACGCAGGGCGTGGTAGCCACGGCTGATCGTGTAGAGCACGACCATGCCGAGGGCGGCGATCACGAGGAGGCCGGCCGACCACACGACGGTGCGGGCGATCTGGTCCTTGGCCCTGACCCTGTCGCGGATCTGCCAGGTCAACCCGCTCGACAGGGCGAGGAAGACCACGTACCACGAGACCCAGAACCCGAGCTGGCCCTCGACGCCGAGGAGGCGTTCGAACAGGAACCAGACGAGGGCGTACGACGAGAGGGCCGATCCGCACCCGACGATGACGTCGTCGCGTTCGATGCGGCGGATGACGATCGGTCGCTGCGGGGTCGTCGGGCGGGTGACCGCGGTCGGAGGGGTGCTCTGGGCGACAGCCATGTCAGATCTCCGTCGATTCGCCCGAACGGCTGCGACCGACCACGAGGGCGGCGAGCGAGTTGACGGCGAGGGTGATGGCGAACAGGACGAGACCGGCCGCCATGAGGGCGCTGATGCCAGTGGTGTTCGACTCGCTGAACTTCAGAGCGATCAGCGAGGCGATCGAGTTCGACCCCTGGCCGATGATGCTGTTCGACGGGTCGAACGAGACGCTGATGACGAGGGTGACGGCGATCGTCTCGCCGAGTGCACGTCCGAGCCCGAGCATCGTCCCACCGATGACGCCACCGCGCCCGAAGGGCAGCACGACGTCGCGCACGACGCCCCAGCGTGTGCCGCCGAGCGCAAGTGCACCTTCCTTCTCGCCGTTGGGGGTCTGGGAGAACACCTCGCGCATGACCGAGGTGCAGATCGGAACGACCATGAGCGACACGATCACGCCGGCGATGAACGTCGAGCCCGGGAAGAGCGAGAGCGGGCGGGGTGCCGGGGCGGAGACGTGGAAGAACGGGATGAAGCCGAGGTGGTCGGCCAGCCACTTCGACAGGCCGAGGAGTCGCGGCTGGAGGAAGAACAGACCCCAGAGCCCGTAGATGAGGCTGGGAACGGCGGCGAGCAGGTCGACGGCAGTGGTGAGCGGTCGCCGGAGGGCGGCGGGGCAGTAGTCGGTGATGAAGAGCGAGGTGAGGATCGACACCGGGACGGCGATCACGATGGCCACGAGGGCGATCTGCGCCGTGTAGGCGAGGACCGACGCGATGCCGAAGGCACCTCCCTGGTCGGGCAGCCACGACGTCGACGTGAAGAACGACCACCCGGCGATCCGGAGCGCCTCCCAGCCCTTCACGAGGAGGAAGCCCCCGATCAGGCCCATCAGGAGCAGTGTGACGAGGCCTGCTCCGGTGGCGACTCCCCGATAGAGCCGGTCCGAACGGCTGCGCGCCACTCGGACGACGAGCCTCTCCGCCGGGTCGCGGGGCGTGACGATCGTGCTGTCTCCGCTCATGGAGTCCTCAGGCAACCGTTGTGCGGTGGACGCTGCGGGGTGGTCGGGTGAACGGTGGTTGAACAGTCCCCCAATTCAGCGTGCGGCCGTTCCACGGTGCCGTCTCGTGCTGTTGGATTCGCTCCCGAGGTGATGTGATGCGTCGGGAACCGAGGTGGCGAAGCGTGCGTGTGCGGGTGGTCTCGCTCGTCGTCGGACTCCTGCTGCTCGCCGTGGCTGGACAGGGAATCGTCCCGCTCGACACCGCCAGCGTGGTGCGGGCCGACGGCCGCCTGCTGTTCGTCGAGCCGGGTACCGGTCTGGCCAACGAGGTCGTGGTGGTCCGGTGGGAGGGATTCCGCCCGACCCTGCCCGACGGCACCAACGCCGTGGTCGTCCTCCAGTGTGCTGCTGAGCCCGTCACGCTGGACGACTGCTTCAACGGGGAGCCGTACCCGGCGCTCGACGAGGGAACTCGACAGGTCGGTCGAACCGGCTCTGACGGCACCGGGAGCGTGGAGTTCGAGGTGCGCCCCGCCACCCAACTCCCGTCGCTCGGCTGCACGGCCTCCGTGCCCTGCTCGATCCTCGCCTACGAGAACGATGGCGTTCCGCCGCCGGAGGGCGGATTGCCGCTGACCGCCGTGACGGTTCCGCTCGAGTTCGCCAAGAGCACGGCGGACTGCCCGCCGGTGTTCGACTTCGACCTCCGCTCGGACGGCTCGGCCTCGGCTGCACCGGCGATGTACCAGTGGGCGGCGGAGCGCTGTGACGGGGACGACGCCATCGTCCTCGACTACAGCGAGACGTCGTCGGACACCGGCCGCGAGGACTTCCTCGCCGGGCTGATCGACTTCGGTGTGACGGCCCGCCCGGCGACCGAGGAGGAACTCGCCCTCCATCCCGACCATCAGGAGTACGACTACGTGCCCCTGGCAATGTCGGCCGTGGCGGTCGTGCTGAACATGCGCGACCCGTTCACCGGGAACCGGCTCACCGACGTCACCCTGTCGCCCCGTCTCGTGGCCCGCCTCGTGACCGACTCGTCGATCGACTCGTTCTTCACGGACCCGGAGCTGCGTCTGCTCAACCCCGGCGTGCGGTTCCCGTCGGTGGGCGCGAGCGCTCCGCTACTGCGTGCTGAGCGGAACGAGGACACGTGGCTGTCGACGTCGTGGATCGCTGCCGATCCGGAGGCGGCGGCATTCCTCGCCGGCGAGGACGTCTACGGGATCCCGGTGAACGAGGCGTACCTCGGCCTCGAATACCCACGTCCCAACTTCGAGAACGTGGCACAGAGCCCTTCGTTCCTCCCGCGGTCCGGCCAGCGCACCGTGTCGCTCCGCGTGTTCTACGGCGTGCGTCCGGCGGGAAGCATCCGGGAGGCCACCGGTGAGGTCGGGTTCATCGGGATCGTCGATCTCGTGGCAGCCCGTCGCCTCGGCCTGCCGACGGCACGCATCGTCAACGGTTCGGGTGAGGCTGTGCTGCCCGACGAGGAGTCGATCCTCGCGGGCTACCGCTCGATGGAGGTCGACGAGTCGGGAATGCTGCTGGCCGACGTGCGTTCCGAGGAGTCGGGCGCCTACCCGTTGGTGAAGATCGACTATGCGATGGTCCCGTCGACCCCGGCGGACGACGTTCGTGACTCTCTGTCCGCCTTCCTGAGGCATGCCGTGGGCGCGGCCCAGTCGCGTCTCCCCGATGGGTACGTGCCGCTGCCCAAGGCCTTGCGTCGTCAGACCCTGGCCCAGGTCGAGCAGTGGGCGGCCGAGGCAGCACCCACCACCACGACGACCGAACCGGCGACGACCACGACGGCGGCTCCGTTCGACTTCAACAGTGGCGGGTCGTCCGGCGGCGGATCGGGCTCGGTCCCGACGACGACCACCAGCACGGTGGCTCCGACGACGACCGAGGTGGTCGAGACCACGACGACGGTCGTCGAGACCACCGTGGTGCCGACCGAGGCTGCTCCACTCCCGCCGCTGTCGGCCGGTTCCGGTCCCGGGACCATGCGTGGAGTCGCAGCCCTCGTGGGCGTCGCGCTCGTCGGAGTCGGGATCGGTGACGGACCGCGTGCGCTGCGCAGGGCGAGTCGTCGGCGTCGTGTGGGACGAGTGCCGCAGTGAGGGAGATGACGATGGTGGACGACGAGACGTCGACGGCCGACCTGCGCACCGAGGACGACGTTCTCGGTCGGACGCCTGCCGGCTCTGTCGTGGCGGCGCCCCCGGCGCCCGCCGAGGACATGGGGGCGACCAGTCGGATCCTGCTGCGTGCCGCACGGGTGGTCCTCGTCGCGTTCGTGATGATGCTCGTCTGGATCGTGGCGGTGTCGCCTCTCGCGCACGTCGTGACCCAGGAGCGGCTCGAGGCCGATCTCCGAGCGGGGCTCAACATGGCCACGGTCCCGGTCCAGACTCCAGCGCCGGCCGGCACGCCGTTGGCCTTCGTCGAGATCGAGTCGATCGGGCTGCGCCGGGTCGTGCTGGCGGGGACGACGGCCAGCGTCCTCGCCGACGGTCCCGGGCACCTGCGGACCTCGCGTCTCCCGGGCCAGTCGGGGACGTCGGTGATCATCGGACGGCGGTCGCTGTTCGGTGGTGACTTCTCCGACCTGGCCGAGGTCGGCAAGGGTGACATGATCACCGTGACGACCGGTCAAGGGGTGGCCGAGTACCGCGTCGAGTCGGTGCGCCGTTACCCGGCCACTGCTGCCGAGGCGTTCGTCGCCGAGGGGAACAGCCTGTTGCTGATGACCGCCGGCTCGGCGTTCTCGGCGTCCGAGCGTGTGGTCGTCGATGCCGAACTCGTCGGCGATCCGTTCCCGAGCGGCCAGCGCCCGATGCAGCCCACTCCCGGCCCGTCCGAGCTAGGGCTCGACGGTGAGCGCGGGGGAGTGGCGTCGCTCGTGGCGTGGGCCCAGGTGTGGCTCGCTGCACTGGCGGCGACGGTGTGGATGGCGCTGCGCTGGAAAGCGCGATCGACCTGGATCCTGTCGGCGCCGGTACACCTCGCACTCGCGACGGTCGTCGCCGAGCACGTGGCCCGGCTCCTGCCGCCGCTGCTCTGACCGCGGCACCGTCTGTTCACCCAAGGTTCGCCCTGACGCCCCCCACACCGAGGTCCGAGTTCACGGTCGTCCCGTATCCATGGAGGAGTCAAACCCCTCTTCATGGAATCGAGTGGAGGAACTCGTGAGGATCAAGTCAAAGGTGAAGCTCACCGCAGCGCTCGTTGCTGTCGGTCTCTGTGCCGGCCACGCGCCGACCGCGCAGGCAGGCGACGACGGGACGCAGCGCGTCCTCGCGATGGTGGGTTCCGACACCACCACCTTCGTGATGGACGCCCTGGCCGAGGCGTACAACGTCTCGAGCGCCAATACCGACTCCGACCGGGTCGTGAACGTCCCGCCGCTGCATTCGGTGGCCCGTATCAGCCAGTCGAACGAGGCGGGTGTCTCGACCCGTGCGTGGCTCGCGAACGCTCGTCGTGCGTGGCCGGGTGGTGTCGTGGTCCCCGCCGACGCCGACTGCCTCGCGCAGCGTGTGTACGGCGGTGAGGGCTCGTACGACGCCGACGGCGACGGCAACCTCACGGAAGCCGGCGATCGCCGCCACACCGAGGTCGCTGTCGACGCGGACAACGACAGCACCTCGGGCGAGACCGACGTCGCCGGTGAGGTCGTCCAGGTCGGCGCCGTGGCCCCGAACGGATCGGGCTCGGGTCGTACCTTCGCCCTCGACACCACCAACAACCCGCTCGGTTGCGTCGATCTGGTCCGCTCGTCGAGCGCTCCGTCGGCCGGTGCACAGCAGTCGCAGTTCGACAGCTGGGGCTTCGCCCTCGACGCTGTCGGCTGGACCTACTTCCCCGGCAACAGCCACGGTGTCACTGCGATCACCAAGGAGCAGTTCGCCAAGATCTACACCTGCTCGGCCGGTGACCCGACCAAGCCGCAGATCACGACGTGGGGCGAGCTGAGCGGCAACCTCTCCGACACGACCCCGATCGTCGCCTACCGCGTGCAGCCCGGCTCGGGCACCGCGGATGACATCGCCAAGACGATGTTCGGTCTCTCCGGCTTCGCCCAGGTCGGTCTGAACTGCAACTCGGGCGTCGCCGACGCGACCTACCCGGTGGTGCAGGAGCACGACTGCTCGAACGTGGCGGATGCCGACAAGCCCGACGCGATCTGCTTCTACGGCTACTCGCGCTGGCGCCTCCAGGCCCGTTCGCTCGAGACCGACAAGCGCAACGGCGCCCGGTTCGGCCGCTTCTCGAGCGGCGCCAACACCCCGCTGCTCCCGTCGCCCACCACGATCAAGGAGACCGCCGGCCGGTACGAGGGTTCGCGTATCGTCTACACGCTGATCCCCCGTGGTACCTCCAGCCCCACGGCTCCGAGCCTCCCCAGCTTCGCTGACGCCCTCAGCTTCGCCGGCGTGACGCCGGGCGCCGTTGCCGTGCCCGGCTTCGTCTGCAGCAGCGGCAAGGCCCAGACGATCATCCGGACCTACGGGTTCGTGCCCTTCAAGCTCGGGAACACCGACGCGACCGATGCCACCTACGGCCAGTCGTACTGCCGGCACAACAAGTACTCGCTCTGACGAACCTCGGTCCTGGGGTCGGCTCCGTCTGACCTCAGGACACCGGTCCTGTCCTGCGTCATCCTGCGAAAGGTTTCCCGTGTCCCCTTCCAAGGCACTTCTCCCGTTCCTCGCCGCGGCGCTCGTCGTCCCGGCCTTCAGCCAGATCGCTCTCCCCGGCCACGTCGGGGCGGCGCCGGCCATCACCGGTACCCGTCTGGTGACCGACTCGACCGACGGCGATGCCAACGGTGAGGTCACCGAGCCCGTCCTTGCGGGCGATGGTCGTTGGCTGGTCTTCAGTTCCGATGCGACCGACCTCGTCGACGGCGACGTCAACGGTGTCCGCGACGTGTTCGTCAAGGACCTCACCGACGGCACGGTGACACTGCTCAGCACGCTCCCGGGCGTCCTCGACGGTTCCGATGCCGACTCCTACGAGCCCACGATCTGCGACGACGGCAGCGTCGTCGCGTTCACCTCGGGCTCGGACCTGCTCGACGAGTCGGGCAACGACTTCAACTTCGAGCCCGACACCTACGTCGTCTTCCGTGACGTCGATGGCGACGGGACCTTCGACGAGGACGGCGACACCCGCCTCGTCCGGGCCTCTGTCGGCCTCGAGGGTGCCGAAGCCCTGTTCGGTGCGACCAGCCCGTCGCTGAGCGGCGATTGCCAGTGGCTGGCGTACGCCACCGACGAGGCGTTCTCCGACGACGACAGCAACGACCTCACCGACGTCTACGTCCAGGAGGTCTCGGACGCCGGGATGCCGACCGATCCCGGTACCGCCCCCGCTCCGATCCTGGTCTCCGGCACGGTCGATCCGACGAACTACCCGACCGGTGGTGGCGGATTCCTCCCGCGTCTGAGCGAGACCGGCCGCTACGTGGCCTTCGCCAGCACCGGAAACGCGCTCGTCGGTGGTGCCGATGCGGCCTACGGCGGCACCTTCCGTCACGACCGTGACACCGACGCCGACGGCGTGTTTGACGAGGCCGACGCCACGACGAACGAGCTCGCCAGCGCCACCTCCACGGGCTCGGCGTCGACGGGTGTGGCCGACGGTTCGTCGGCTCCGTCGATCACTCCCGACGGTCGTTGCGTCGCTTTCCGTTTCAGCAACGGGTACGACCTGGCGAACGACGTGGTCAACGCCTCGGGCGTGTTCCTCCACGACTTCACGCTCGACACCACCGAGTTGATCTCGAAGAGCTCGGCCGGTGTCCAGGCCAGCGAGGCCGGCGGTGCGAGCGTGGCTCCCAACTGCCGCTACGTCTCGTTCGACTCGGGCGACTCGATCCTCGCCACGGGCGACACGAACGGCCAGCGCGACGCCTTCGTGCGTGACCGTTACCTCGGCATCACCGAGCTGGTCAGCCGCAACGGCGCCGGTTCCCCCGCAGCCGGTTCGACGCTCAGTGTCCAGGCGACGTCCGACCGTCAGGTCGTCGTCACCTCGTCGGCTCCCAACCTCGGTGGGGCGTCGGGCGGTAACGGCACGATCGACTCGTTCCTCCTGGGCTACTCGGCACCTGGCTTCAACGGCCTCACCAAGCCGGTCCGTCTGCTCGACACCCGCTCGGGCAAGAAGGGCCTCATCGAGTCGCTCGGCGGTTCGCTCGGAGCCGACGTGACGACGGCGCTGCCGGCCAACACCGTTCGTCGGTACGTGGTCACGGGCTCCAACACGGGTATCCCTGCCGCGGTGGCTGGGCTGGCGGCCAACCTGACCGTTCTTGCACCCACTGCTTCCGGCTCGGTCAAGGTCTACGCCTGCTCGACCCCCGGTGTCACGGCCCCGACGATCGAGACGGTGTTGTTCAGCGCCGGTCGGACGACCTCGTACGGGGCGATGCTGCGCACGGCTGCCAACGGTGGCCTGTGCGTGCGGAGCACGGTGGCCGTGAACGTCACCCTCGACACCAGCGGTTTCTTCACCACCGAGAGCGGCATGACCACCCTGCCGAAGTCGGTCCGCCTCCTCGACACCCGTAGCGGGAAGCGCGGCACCTTCGAGCTGGCAGGTGGGTCGATCGGTTCCGACGTGACACTTCCGCTCGCGGCCAACACTCCGCGTCGGTTCGTGATGACCAGCGTTGCTGGGATCCCGGCCAGTGTCGACGCCGTCTCGCTGTCGCTCTCGGCGATCGCTCCGGCCTCGGCGTCGACCGTCAAGGTCTACGCCTGCTCCACGGCGGCAACCACCCGCCCGACGGCCTGGTCGATGCTGGTCGCGGCCGGTCAGTCGGCCTCCGACTCGCAGGTCGTGAAGGTGGCGGCGAACGGAGGCCTGTGCCTCCTCAGCTCGGTGGCCACCAACGTGACCCTCGACGTGAACGGCTACGTCGCCTCGGGTACCGGCTACGCCGGCCTCACCCGTCCGACGGTCATGGTCGACACCCGCTCGGGCAAGCGCGGTGCGCTCGAGCTGGCCGGTGGCTCGCTCGGAGCCGACGTTGCCGCCCCGCTCGGGGCAGGCTCGGTCACCAGGTTCAACCTGGCCAGCCAGGGCGGCCTCCCGGCCAGCGCCTCGGGAATCTCGGCCAACGTGAGCGTCATCGGCGCCTCGGCGGCCGGAACCCTGCGGGTGTACCCCTGCTCGTCCACGGCGTCGCCCAAGCCGACGTCCTCGTCGATCGAGTACGGGGCGGGCACCAGCGACGCCCACAGCGAGATCGTCGCCCTGGGCAGCGGTGGGGGCCTATGTGTCTACACCACGGCTGCCGCCCACGTGGTCCTCAGCGTGTCGGGTTCGTTCGACTCCTGATCCCCTGACGTCCGTGAGAGGGGGCGGGCCTCCCCGCCCCCTCTTGCGCGTCCCGGTGCTCCACCACCTCGCCGGCGAGCCTTGCTACCCTGAGCAGAGTTCCCTGCGAGATCGCGCGATCCACACTTGGTGTTGTGCGCGCGAGGCGGTAGCATCGCTCCTCGGCCCTCGCGAGCCTCGTCGTGCCTTGGCACGCCCCGACCCGCAACGGCCCTGTGTTCCCTTGACCGAGGAGGCTGTTCTGCCCAAGCCCAAAGACGACGCCATCGTGCTGGAAGGCACGATTCTCGAGTCCCTCCCGAACGCCATGTTCCGGGTGGAGCTAGAGAACGGCCACAAGGTCCTGGCTCACATCTCCGGCAAGATGCGCATGCACTACATCCGCATCCTCCCCGGCGACAAGGTGCAAGTGGAACTGACCCCCTACGACCTCACCCGGGGTCGCATCACCTATCGGTACAAGTGACCGACAGGTCTCCCGTCCGAACGATCTCCCGCAACACCCACGAAGAAAGCACGTCACCATGAAGGTCCGACCGAGCGTCAAGAAGATCTGCGAGAAGTGCAAGGTCATCCGCCGCCATGGCAGCGTGCGGGTCCTCTGCGAGAACCCCCGTCACAAGCAGCGCCAGGGCTGAAAGAGAAGTCACACGATGGCACGTATTTCCGGCGTCGACATCCCCCGCGAGAAGCGGTTGGAGATTTCGCTCACCTACATCTTCGGCATCGGCCGTCCGACCGCTCAGCGCATCTGCGCCGACACCGGACTGAACCCGAACGAGCGCGTCCGTAACCTCACCGAGGACGAGATCAACAAGATCCGTCAGTGGGTGGAGTCCAACATCACCGTCGAGGGCGACCTCCGTCGTGACGTGGCCCAGGACATCAAGCGCAAGATCGAGATCGGCTGCCTCCAGGGCGTCCGCCACCGCAAGGGCCTCCCGGTCCGCGGTCAGCGCACCCACACCAACGCTCGCACCCGCAAGGGCCCGAAGAAGACCGTCGCCAACAAGAAGAAGGCTGTGAGGAAGTAATGGCCAAGCCGAAGCCGGGCGGTCGTCGCCCCCGCAAGCGCGAGCGCAAGAACGTCACCAATGGCGTCGTGCACATCAAGAGCTCGTTCAACAACACGATCGTCTCGATCACCGACACCGAGGGCAACGTGATCTCGTGGGCCTCGTCGGGTGGCGTGGGCTTCAAGGGTTCGCGCAAGAGCACGCCGTTCGCCGCGCAGATGGCAGCCGAGAAGGCCGCCCGCGCCGCGATGGAGCACGGTCTGCGCCGTGTCGAGGTGCAGGTCAAGGGCCCGGGCTCGGGCCGCGACACCGCCGTTCGCAGCATCCAGAACACCGGCATCGAGGTCACCTCGATCAAGGATGTCACCCCCGTCCCCCACAACGGCTGCCGTCAGCCCAAGCGTCGCAGGACCTGATCCCACATGGCTCGTTACACCGGCCCGAAGGTGCGCATCTCGCGCCGCCTCGGCACCAACATCTTCGAGAACGAGAAGGGCCGCAAGGCTCTCGATCGTCGCCCCTTCCCGCCCGGCGCCCACGGCCGTACCCGCCGTCGTAACGCCGGCAGCGAGTACCTCGCCCAGCTGCAGGAGAAGCAGAAGGCCAAGTACATCTACGGCGTCCTCGAGCGTCAGTTCCGCAACACCTACGAGGAGGCCGTGCGCCTCCAGGGTCCCACGGGCGAGAACCTCCTCCGTCTGCTCGAGCAGCGCCTCGACAACGTCGTGTACCGCGCCGGCTGGGCCAGCACCCGTCCGCAGGCCCGCCAGTTCGTGAGCCACGGTCTGATCCAGATCAACGGCAAGCGCGTCAACATCCCGAGCTACCGCGTGCGTAAGGGTGAGGTCATCTCGCTCTCGCCGAAGTCCCGCGAGATGATCGTGATCCAGCACAACATCGACACCCTCGACCGCTCGGTCGTCGGCTGGCTCGAGACCGGCGAGGCCGGCAAGCAGGTCACCGTCCGCGACCTTCCCCAGCGCGAGCACATCGACGTGCCCGTGCGCGAGTCGCTCATCGTCGAGCTCTACTCGAAGTAATCCACGGTCCGGCCTCCCTGGCCGTCCCCGACACGCATCCGCTCACACTGTTCAGAGGCTCACATGCTCGTCATCCAGCGCCCCACCGTCGAAGCCCTCGGCGAGGCCGTCGACAACCGGCAGAAGTTCGCCATCGCCCCGCTGGAGCCCGGTTACGGGCACACCATGGGTAACGCCCTGCGTCGCGTGCTCCTCTCGAGCATCCCCGGCGCGGCCATCGTGTCGGTCAAGTTCGACGACGCCCTCCACGAGTTCGGCACCATCAACGGTGTCGCCGAGGACGTCACCGACGTGATCCTCAACATCAAGGACATCGTCCTGCGCAGCGAGGCCACCGAGGACGTCGTGCTCCGTCTCGACGTGCGTGGGCCGGCCAAGGTCACCGCCGCCGACATCAAGTGCCCGGCCGACGTCGAGATCATGAACCCCGACCTCGAGATCGCCAACGTGAACGCGAAGGGCCGTCTGGCCATCGACCTCACGGTGCGCAGCGGCTTCGGCTACGAGTCGGCCGACCGCGAGGTGCAGAACAAGGTCATCGGCGAGATCAACATCGACGCCATCTACTCGCCGGTCCGCCGCGTGTCGATCGCCGTCGAGCCGACCCGTGTCGAGCAGCGCACGAACTTCGAGCGCCTCGTCCTCGACATCGAGACCGACGGCACGCAGAGCCCGCAGGACGTCCTGGCCTCGGCCGGCGACACCCTTCGTTCGCTCGTCGACCTCGTCGCCAACATGAGCGAGAGCCCCAAGGGCCTCGAGCTCGGTGAGGTGGCCAGCGCGGCCACGACCTCGCCCGACCTCGAGCTCCCCATCGAGGATCTCGACCTCAGCGAGCGCCCCCGCAACTGCCTCAAGCGGGCGCAGATCAACACGGTGGGCGAACTGCTCACCAAGACCGAGGACGACCTTCTGAACATCACCAACTTCGGTCAGAAGAGCCTCGACGAAGTGAAGCAGAAGCTCGACGAGCGCGGCCTGACGCTGCGCGGCTGAGCAAAGGAATCAGGAGACACCCATGCCCGCCACTCCCCGTCGTGCCCGCAATTTCGGCGGTAGCTCGCAGCACCAGAAGTTGATGATGGCCAACCTCGCCGCATCGCTCATCGCTGCCGAGGCCATCGTCACCACCGAGGCCAAGGCCAAGGCGCTTCGCCCGATCGCCGAGAAGCTCATCACCAAGGCCAAGAAGGCCCAGGACGAGGGTCCGATGCGCGTGCATCGCATCCGTCAGATCCAGGGCTACCTCGGCGACAAGGAGATGACCCACAAGCTCGTCAACGAGGTCGCCCCGCGCTACCTCGAGCGCAACGGTGGCTACCTCCGCATCCTGAAGCTCGGACCGCGCCAGGGCGACAACGCCCAGATGGCTCGCGTCGAGCTCGTCTGACCCCTCGACCCTGAGGGACGGCCCGTGACCATCGGGCTCCATTCACCAGCCCCCCAGCCGCTGCGGCTTGGGGCATAGGCTGCGCGCATGTTGCGACGCGCCCGCATCACGGTCGCCTACGACGGCTCTGGCTTCCACGGCTTCGCCGAGGCAGAGGGTGTCCGTACCGTGCTCGGCGAACTGCGCCGGGTGATCTCTGTCGTCACGCGCCACGACGTCGAACTGGTCGGAGCCGGGCGTACCGACGCCGGTGTGCACGGTCATGGACAGGTGATCAGCGGAGACCTCCCCGAGCAGACCGACCTCTCCGAACTGTGTCGCCGGATCAACCGGATGCTCGGGCCGGCCATCGCCCTGCGTGACGCCGAGTGGACCGCCGACCCCGAGTTCCACGCCCGGTTCAGCGCCACGTGGCGTCGGTACCGCTACCACGTCCTCAACGCGCCGGCACCGATCCCGCTGCTCGCCACGGCCGTGTGGCACGTGCCCCAGCCGCTCGACCTGTGGGCGATGCAGCTCGCCTGCGATCCGCTGATCGGCGAGCACGACTTCAGCTCGTTCTGCCGTCGCCCCAAGGTCGACGAGGGGATGACCCCGCCCTCGATGTCGCGGCGGATCCTGGGGGCCACCTGGAGCCGGGTGGAGGGCGACGTGCTCCCCGGCCCGGTCGACGGACTCCTGCGCTTCGAGATCACCGCCAACGCCTTCTGCCACCAGATGGTCCGCTCGATCGTCGGGACCCTCGTGGAAGTCGGGCTGGGCAAGCGTCGGGCGGGCGACATGCGCACCGTGTTGCTGGCCCGCGATCGCTCGGCTGCGGGCCAGGTGGCACCACCCGACGGGCTCGTGCTCTGGCAGGTCGGCTACGGGGATTCGCCGCGCTGACTTCGCGGAAATCCTCCGGCGATTGTCGGAACCGCCGCGCGCCCCGTATCATTGCACGGTTCCTCGGTGCCGCCCTTCGATGGTGCGGCCCTTGATGTCCGTCACGTTCGAAGGTTCGACATGAGCACGTATTCCCCGAAGGCCAGCGAGATCACCCGCGCATGGCACGTCATCGATGCCGAGGGCATGGTCCTCGGCCGCCTGTGCACCGAGGCCGCCCGCATCCTGCGCGGCAAGCACAAGCCGACCTTCGCCCCGCACATCGACTCGGGCGACCACGTCGTCATCGTCAACGCCGACAAGGTCGTGCTCACGAAGGGCAAGGCCGATGCCAAGCGCATCTGGCGTCACTCGGGTTACCCGGGCGGTATCCGTAGCGAGCGCTACTCCGACGCCCTCGGCCGCGACGCTGCCGAGACCGTGCGCAACAGCGTGAAGGGCATGCTGCCCCACGGCCCGCTCGGCCGTCAGCAGATCAAGAAGCTGAAGGTCTACACCGGCCCGAACCACCCGCACGCCGCCCAGAACCCCGTCGTCCTCGACCTCCCGGCCGCCAAGGCCCGTTGATCCGGAACCGAGAAGGAAACCTCATGGCCACCAAGCCGCTCACCCAGACCACCGGCCGCCGCAAGGAGGCCGTCGCCCGTGCCCGCCTCCGCCCCGGCACCGGCAACCACACCGTCAACGGCAAGGCCCTGTCGGTGTACTTCCCGACCGCCATGCAGCAGATGATCGTCACCGAGGCGCTGCGCGTCGCCGATGTCGAGGGGACCTACGACGTCGACGCCACGCTCCACGGTGGTGGCGTGACCGGTCAGGCTGGCGCCCTGCGCATGGCCATCGCCCGCTCGCTCCTTGAGATCGACCCGGAGTTCCGTGGCGCTCTCAAGAAGGCCGGCCTGCTCACCCGCGACTCGCGTCGCAAGGAGAGCAAGAAGTACGGCCTCGTCAAGGCCCGCAAGGCCAAGCAGTACACCAAGCGCTGATCGCGCCAGGGTCGCACCTCGTGCCGACCGAACACGATGCGCTGGCAGCGCCCCGTGCCGTCCTCGACGGCAGGGGCGCTGTCGCCGTTTTCGAACAGCACTGCGCCCGTGAGGTGATGGCGTGAGCCTTCGCTTCGGGACCGACGGAGTGCGTGGTGAGGCGCTCACCGAACTCACGACGTCGTTCGCCGCGCGGCTCGGACGTGCCGCTGCCGAGGTGATCGGACAGGGGCGTTGGCTCATCGGCCGCGACACGCGCGAGTCGGGTCCCGAACTCGAGGCTGCTGTCGCTGCTGGTCTGCGCGCTGCCGGAGCAGTACCGCTGTGCGCGGGCGTCGTGCCGACACCTGCGCTGGCGTGGCTGTCGCAGACGCTCGGTCTGCCGGCCGCGATGATCACGGCGTCGCACAACCCGTGGCGTGACAATGGCGTGAAGGTGTTCGCACCCGGCGGGCTGAAGCTCGTCGATTCTGTCGAACAGGCCATCGAGGTTGCGTTGCACGACGGCCGACCCGATCCGGTGATCGATGCGGCAACGCCGGAGCCGATCGAGTGCGCGGACGCGTACGTGCGCCACATGGTCGGACTCAACGATCGGCTCGACGGGATGCACGTTGTCCTCGACACGGCCAACGGTGCGATGTCCGCCCTGGCTCCTGCCGTGTTCAGTGCGCTCGGCGCCACGGTCGACGTCATCCATGACGCACCTGATGGGCGGAACATCAACGATGCGTGCGGTGCGACGCACACCGACCGTCTCCGGACGGAGGTCGTGGCGCGCGGTGCTGATCTCGGGCTCGCCTTCGACGGCGACGGCGACCGCGTGATCGCGGTCGATCACCAGGGCGATGTCGTCGACGGCGACCGACTCATCGCCCTCGCCGCCCTCCACCTGCGCGAGCGCGGCCGCCTGCACCGCGACACGGTGGTGGTGACGGTGATGAGCAACCTCGGATTCCACCGGGCGATGGAGGCCGCAGGTGTTCGTGTGGTCACCACATCGGTGGGCGACAGGTACGTGCTGGAGGCCCTCGACGCTGGTGGGTTCAGCGTCGGCGGTGAGCAGTCAGGACACGTCATCTACCGCGATCTCGCGACGACGGGTGACGGTCTGCTCGCCGGGCTGCAGCTCGCTGCCTTCCTGCACGAGCACCACGAGCCGCTCGCCAGCCTCGCCGGCTCGGTCATGACCTCGTACCCGCAGGTGCTCGTCAACGTGCGTGTGGCCGAGAGGCATCCGCACGCCGCCGACGAACTCGCACAGGAGATCGCTGATGCGGAAGCCCGCCTCGGAGCCGACGGCCGCGTGCTGGTGCGGGCCAGCGGCACCGAGCCACTGATCCGCGTGATGGTCGAGGCGCCCACCGACGACGTCGCCCGATCCGTGGCCGACGACCTCGCCGGGCACGTCGCCCGACGCTTCGGCTGACACGGCGGCTGACACACTGACCGGGCGGCCAGCACGGCCCTGACGGTCCCCGCTCCGACGGGCTGGGTATCGTGAGAGGCATGTGCGGCATCGTGGCGATCCTCTCCCGCCCGGCGGGCCGGCCGGTCCCCGAGGCCGAGGCGATCATCGGTCTGCTCGATGCAGCAGTGGCCGCCGACGACATCAGCGCCGCAGCGACCCTCGCCGCTGAGGTCGACCAGTTGTTGCACGGTGTGCCCGGGGTGCGAGCACTGCTCGGTCGCCCCGACCTGCGCGCCGCGGTCGAGGCGCGGCTCGACCGTCTCGACGAGCGTGTACGGCGTGCGGAGCTCGATCTCGAGGCCGCCGAGGGGCTGACCCCGGAGCAGATCGAGGTCGACGGGACCCGGCTCATGGCGTTGCGCGATCCGGTGTGGGCGCTGCGGCGCGATCGGCTGCGTACGGCCGACGCGGTGGCCGAGCTGAGCGGTGGCAGCACCGACGAGTCGGTGGTGGCCGGGTACCTCGCCGTCCAGCAGGCGCTCTCGGCCATCGACCGCATGGAAGTGCGCGGCCGCGACTCGGCCGGGATTCACGTCACGGTGAGTCACCACGGTCTCGACCCGGCCGACCCTGCGGTCGCCAAGGCGCTCGCCGAGCGAGCGACCGACCCGCTGTTCCAGAGTGCGTCGGTGCGTCTCGTCGCCGGGACCCTCGGCGTCGTCTACAAGGCCGCTGCCGAGATCGGTGAACTCGGCGACAACGTGCGAGCCCTCCGGGCGGCCGTGGCCTCCGACGGCCTCCTCCGCGCCGCGCTGCGTGCGCCGGGTGCGCGTGTCTCCGTGCTCGGCCACACGCGCTGGGCGAGCGTCGGGATCATCAGCGAGCCCAACTGCCACCCGGTGAACGGTGAGCAGATGGAGAACTCGGCCGGTAGCGAGGGCCCGTACACGGTGGCCGTCCTGAACGGTGACGTCGACAACCACGCCGATCTCAAGGTCCAGCACGGGCTCCGGATCGCCGCGCCGATCACTACCGACTCCAAGGTGATCCCGGCGATCATGTCGCTGCACGCGGCGCACACGAACGGTGATCTCGGCGAGGCGTTCCGCCGGACCGTCACCGAGTTCGAGGGCAGCGTGGCGATCGGGGCCCAGGCCGCCGAGCGGCCCGACGAGGTGTACCTCGCCCTGCGCGGTAGCGGGCAGGGTGTGTACGTCGGGTTGGCCGACGACATGTTCATTGTCGCCAGTGAGCCGTACGGGGTCGTCGAGGAGACGCCCCGATACCTGCGACTCGACGGGGAGACGCCGTCGGAGTCGGGCAGCCGTGGTCAGGTCGTCGTCCTGCGGGCCGATGGTGCAGGCACCCTCGATGGCATCCACCGGATGGCCTACGACGGAACGCCGCTCCCGATCGAGGACCACGAGATCGTCACGGCGCAGGTCACCACTCGCGACATCGACCGGGGTGATGCACCGCACTTCCTGCTGAAGGAGATCGGCGAGTCGCCGACGAGTTTTCGCAAGACGCTGCGCGGCCGCATCGTCGAGTCCGCCGGCCTACTGCGTGCCGACCTCGGACCTCGCTCGATGCCCACCGACATCGCCGCCGGACTCGCGTCGGGCACGCTCCGCAAGGTGCGTGTGATCGGCCAGGGCACGGCGTTCGTGGCCGGCAGCAGCATGGCGGAGGTGCTCGACACGCTCACCGATGGTTCGCTCGACGTCGACGCGATCACGGCCACCGAGTTGTCGGGCTTCCACATGCGCCTCGACATGAGCGACACGTTGGTGGTCGCGGTGAGCCAGAGCGGGACCACCACCGACACGAACCGCACGGTCGACCTCGTACGCAGCCGTGGTGCTCGTGTGATCGCGATCGTCAATCGGCGCGGCAGCGACCTCACCGACAAGGCCGATGGCGTGCTGTACACGAGCGACGGTCGAGACGTGGAGATGAGTGTCGCCAGCACCAAGGCCTTCTACGCGCAGGTCGCGGCAGGTGTGCTCCTGTCGTGTGCGATCGCGGAGGCGACCGGCCTCGGAGACCCGCGCCGTCGTCACGACCTGCTCACGTCTCTCCGGACTCTCCCCAGCGCGATGGAGCAGGTGATCGCCAACCGTCCGGCCATCGCCGAGGCGGCTCGTCGGTTCGCCCCCCAGAAGCGCTACTGGGCGATCGTCGGCAACGGCCCGAACACGGTGGCCGCCGAGGAGGTCCGGATCAAGCTGAGCGAGCTCTGTTACAAGAGCATCGCCTGCGACGTCACCGAGGACAAGAAGCACATCGACCTGTCGAGCGAGCCGTTGATCCTGGTGTGCGCGGCGGGGCTCGTGGGCGGTACGGCCGACGACGTCGCCAAGGAAGTCGCGATCTACAAGGCCCACAAGGCCACGCCGATCGTGGTGGCCACCGATGCCGACGAGCGTTTCGCCTCCGCGGCCGCGGTGCTCACGGTCCCGTCCGTCGACCCGGCCGTCGCCTTCGTGTTGTCGGCGATGACTGGTCACCTGTTCGGCTACGAGGCTGCGCTGGCGATCGATGCCTCGGCGCGGCCGCTGCGTGAGGCACGAGAGGTCGTGGAGCACGCGCTCGGCGAGCACGCATCAGGCGACGCCGTGCTGCGTGCCGTGCAGTCGGGTCTTGGCCCTCACGTCGAGCGCTTCCTCGACGGACTCCGCTCGGGTCTCTACGACGGGCACCTCGAGGCGAGCACGGCCGTGCGGCTCGTGTCGGTGCTGCGCGACCTGCAGTCGGAGTCGCCGCTCGAGGCGTACCAGCGGGCGACGGGTCGGATCGCCACCCCCGCAGTGCTCGTCGACGACCTGACCGCGGCACTCACGAGGGCGATCGAGGAACTCACACGTCCCGTCGACGCGATCAAGCACCAGGCCAAGACTGTCACCGTGGGCATCAGTCGCAACGACGAAGGTGTCCTCGACCGTCGGCTCGTGCAGGAACTCCTGGCCGCCGGTGCCTCCCGCGACCGACTCAGCTACCGGACCCTCAAGGTCATGGCCGACCTCGACCCTGCTGTCGAACAGGTCACGGGCTACACGCGCTACGCCATCGAGGGCGACCCGGCCACCGACGCGAGCATCGCGATCGTCGACCGTGGCGGCATCTCGCTCGAGGTGTCGAGCCGGGTCGATCGTGCCCCGCAACTCAGGGGTACCAAGCGCCGCGTCGCGAGCGAGAAGGAAGTCCTCGTCGCGCGTGGCCGCAGCGACGGCCGCACGGTGATCCTCGTCCCTGAGGTCAAGGGCGGGACCTGCACGGGGATCACCCTGCTGCACGTGCGCCTGCACGAGTTTCTGTCGGCCGCTGCGGCCCGTGGCGTGTTGCAGGGCTACGACCGCCGGTACGACCGTCTCGTCGACTGGGTCACCGAGACCGAGGGTGAGTTCCGCGACGACCTCCTCTCCGGGGTGCCGGTGGCGGAACTCCTCATCGGTCCGATCTCGGAGACCGCGGAGCACTGGCGGTCGCAGTGATGGCGCTGCCGGGAGTGCCGGGATGAGCGTGCTCGGGATCGGCATCGACGTCGTCGACATCGAACGGTTCAGGGCCTCGCTGGCGCGCACACCCACGATGCGCGAACGGCTGTTCACGGCGGTCGAACTCGCCTACGTGGCCGACAAGAGCGATCCGGTGCCGTCGTTGGCCGCTCGCTTCGCGGCCCGTGAGGCCGTGATGAAGTCGATGGGACTCGGGCTCGGCGCCTTCGGGTTCCACGAGGTGTGGGTCGAGCGTGCCGATTCGGGTGTGCCGTCGCTGTCGGTGGTCGGTCGTGCGGCCGAGCTCGCTGGGGAGCGTGGCATCACCCGCTGGCACCTGAGCCTGACCCACTCCGACCTCGTGGCCGCGGCCTACGTGATCGCCGAATGAGGGGAGCCTCCTGATGCGTCCCGTCGTGACACCGGAGGAGATGAGGTCGGTCGACGCGGCAGCGACCGCGGCGGGGACTCCTGTCGACGTGCTGGTCGAACGCGCTGGTGCGGCAGTCGCTCGCGCTGCGGTACGTGTGATGGGCGGGACCTACGGGCGCGACGTGAGGGTGATCGTGGGCCCCGGCAACAACGGTGCTGACGGTCGCGTGGCCGGCCGGTTGCTGCGTGAGCAGGGAGTCCGTGTGGTGTTCGTCGACGCACTCGCGTGTCCACCCTCGCTCGATCGCTGCGACCTCGTGATCGATGCCGCGTTCGGGACAGGTGCTCGACCGGGGTGGGTGGCGCCGCGGGTGAACGGGTCGCCGGTGCTGGCGGTCGACGTGCCGAGCGGGCTCGACGCGCTCACTGGCGCTGCGGACCACGGCGTGCTCCCCGCCACGCGCACGGTCACCTTCCAGGCGGTCAAGCCCGGGATGCTGATGGCGCCCGGGAGCGCGCTCTGCGGTGAGGTCGAGGTCGCCGACATCGGGTTGGGGCCGGAGGTCGAGGCACGGGCCCACGCCCGCCTCGTGGAGGTCTCCGACGTCGCCAGGTGGTGGCCGCGCCGACCTGCGGGAGCGCACAAGTGGCAGGCAGCGGTCAGGGTCGTGGCCGGGAGCACGGGGATGACGGGGGCGGCGGCGCTCGCCTCGGCCGCCGCGATGCGTAGCGGCGCGGGAATGGTCCACCTCTCCGCCGTCGGCACGATGGTGGTGGGTGCTCCCGTCGAGGTCGTCCAGCAGCCTCTCGCCGCGCTCGGTTGGGCCGATGACGTCGTGTCGGGCCTCGCCCGCTTCCACTCGCTCGTGATCGGCCCGGGGCTCGGTCGCGTCGAGTCGACGGCGACCGACATCGGTCGGGTGCTCGCTCGAGCCGCGGTGCCGGTGGTGATCGACGGCGATGCGCTCACGGCACTGGCTGCAGGAACGGGCGTCGGCGTGCTGCGTTCCCGTCCGGCGCCCACCGTGCTCACGCCGCACGGCGGTGAGTACGCAGCGCTCGCGGGCGAAGCGCCCTCGGGCGACAGGGCCGTGGCAGCACGGCGGCTCGCCAGCGACTCCGGAGCGGTGGTGCTGCTCAAGGGTCCGGTCACCGTCGTCGCCGACCCGACGGGTCAGGCGTGGTTCGTCGACTCGGGCGACCAGCGGCTGGCGACGGCGGGCACGGGCGACGTGCTCGCGGGCATGATCGGCGCCCTCCTCGCCCAGGGACTCGGGCCGATGGAGGCCGCCGCAGGTGCCGCGTGGGTTCACGGCCGTGCGGCTACTGTCGGCGCTCCCGTGGGTCTCGTGGCGAGTGATCTGCTCGGTCTCATCCCGCGGGTGATCGAGGAGTTCTTGTGAGTCGAGGTGCATGGGCCGAGGTGTCCGCTGCAGCCATCACCCACAACGTCTCGACCCTCTGCGCCGTCGGAGGGCCGGTGTGGGCAGTGGTGAAGGCCGACGGATACGGACACGGAGCCGTCCTCGCGGCGCGTGCTGCGTTGGCCGGTGGAGCGACCGGACTCTGTGTCGCCCTCGCCCAGGAGGGCGTCGCCCTTCGGGAGGCCGGCCTCGATGCGCGCATCCTCGTGCTCAGTGAACAGCCCGAGGAGGAGATGGCCTCGGCGGTCGCTCACGACCTCGAGCTGACCGTGTACTCACAGCGGGCTCTTGACATGATCGCCCGTACGGGTGCCGTGTCGCACCCGGTGCACCTCAAGATCGACACCGGAATGCACCGCGTGGGCGCGGAGCCGTCCGATGCGCTGGCCCTCGCTGTCGCGATCGAGCGCTCGCCGCACACCCGGCTCGAGGGAGTGTTCACCCACCTCGCGACTGCGGACGAACCGTCGAACAAGGCAGCCGGACATCAGATCGACACCTTCGACGGGATCCTGGCCGACCTCCAGTCGGCGGGGATCGAGCCGCCGCTCGTGCACATCGCCAACTCAGCAGCGGGGATGGCCTTACCGCGGTCGCGCCGCTCCTTCATGCGAGCCGGCATCGCCATCTACGGCGTGATCCCCGGGCCCGGCGTCCACGGCCATGTCCACGCTCTCGGACTGCGACCAGCGCTCTCGCTCAAGGCACAGGTGTCGCACGTCCAGAAGCGTCGTGCCGGCGACCACTTCTCCTACGGCCTGCGCGGTGTGCTCACACATGACGCCACTGTGGCGACCCTCCCGATCGGGTACGCCGACGGCGTGCCCCGGCGGATCGCGTCGGTGGGTCTCACAGTCCTGCTCGGTGGTCAGCGGCGCTCGGTGCTCGGCGTGGTGACGATGGACCAGATGATGATCGACTGTGGCGACGACGATGTCCGCCACGGCGACGAGGTCGTGCTGATCGGACACCAGGGGTCGACCCTGCTCCCGGCCGATGAGTGGGCGCAGCGGCTCGACACCATCCCGTACGAGATCCTCTGCGGGATCTCACCTCGGATCGAGCGTCGCGCCGTCTGACCGCTGGCCTAGGTCGTCGGCCGGCGCGAGGGGGTACAGCCCCGAGTACCGGCAGCGGCCGTAGGCTCGGGCGTGATGCTCACCCTCCGAGTCACCTCGCTCGACGGCACGCGTGCCGTGGCCGCGGCAGTGGCCGGTCTGGCGCGCTCGGGTGACGTGATCGTCCTCTCGGGCGAGATGGGCGCCGGCAAGACGGCGTTCGCGCAGGGCTTCGGTGCGGCACTCGGTGTCGACGGCCCGATGACCTCGCCCACGTACACGCTGGTGCATTCCTACGAGGTGGGTCGCCTGACCCTGCACCACGCCGATCTGTACCGCCTCGACACCCACCACCAGGTGGCCGACCTCGGGCTCTCCGAGCTGGTCGAGGACGACGGCATCCTGCTCGTCGAGTGGGGCGATCCGGTGGCGGCGTCGCTCGGCGATCACCTCCACGTGGCGCTCGCCCACGACACCGATCTCGCCGACGACGGCGATCCCGACGGGATGCCGCCGTCGTCCCGCACGATCACGGTCACCGGTGTCGGTAGGGCATGGGCCCCGCGCTGGGATCGTCTGTGCACCGCGCTGGAGGCGCTGTCGTGCTGATCCTCGGTATCGAGACGGCGACCCCGCAGGTGAGCGTCGCCATCGGTGGGCACGAAGGCGTGCTCGCGTTGTTCGAGGTGTCGCGAGGTCGACGCCACGCAGAGACCCTCGTGCCGGCCATCGAGTTCGCCTGCCGACAGGCGGAGATCTCGATCGACGAGTTCAGTGCGATCGCCGTCGACATCGGTCCAGGACTGTTCACCGGGATGCGCGTCGGGCTCTCGGCCGCGAAGGCGATGGCCCAGGCGTTGCGCATCCCGATGATCGGCATCAGCTCGCTCGACCTGCTGGCGTTCCCGATGCGTCACGGCGACCGGACGATCGCTGCTGTGATCGACGCTCGCAAGGGCGAGGTCTTCCACGCGATGTACCGCCCGGTGCCGGGTGGGGTCCAGCAGGTGTCGGAGCCGCGGTGCGCATCTGTCGACGACCTCGTGGCCGACATCCTCGCTCGCGGCGAGCAGGTCGTGTGCGTGGGCGACGGAGCCCTGCGCTACCGCGACGAGATCGATGCCGGTGTGCGCTGCGAGTTCGCCGAGCAGTACCAGTCGTCGCCGTCGGCCGCGCCGCTCGTGCAGTTGGCACACGCGAAGGCGCTGCGCGAGGAGTGGGTCAACCCCCGCGACATCCAGCCGCTCTACCTGCGGGCACCCGACGCACAGATCAACTGGTCGACACGACAGGGTGGCGCATGAGCGTGCTCGCCCGTTTCCTCCGCCGGGCCGACGAGGCAGCTCTCGTGCTCGAGCCGATGCGTCGTCGTGACATCGGTGCCGTGATGCGCATCGAACGTGCGTCGTACCCGCGCCCGTGGACCGAGAACATCTTCCGCAACGAACTCGAGATGACGGCGCGCGGTGAGCGCTGCTACCTGGTGGCTCGACGTGAGCGGGAGCTCGTCGGCTATGCGGGGATGATGTACGTGCTCGACGAGGCGCACGTCACGAACGTGGCTGTCTCCGGAGATGAGCGCCGTGGTGGCGTGGGCTCTCGGCTTCTCGTCGAGTTGTTGCTCGACGCCCGGCGGCGTGGCTGCACGGGCGTCACTCTCGAGGTGCGAGTCAGCAACACCGCAGCGCAGGCGCTCTACGCCCGCGCTGGCTTCACGGAGGCCGGCACCCGCCGCAACTACTACGAGAACACGGAGGACGCGATCGTGATGTGGCTCCACGACCTGCAGTCCGACGAGTGCGCGGCGCGACTCGCCGCCCTGTCGCCGGAGGCCGGACGATGAGCGTGATCCGATCCGTCGATGAATCGACGCTCGTCCTCGGCATCGAGACCAGCTGCGACGAGACCGCCGCAGCACTCGTGATGGGTGGGTACGACGTCGTGTCGAGCGCCGTGAGTACTCAGGTCGACCTCCACGCCGAGTTCGGTGGCGTCGTGCCCGAGATCGCTGGTCGGGCACACCTCGACATGCTCAACCCGATGATCGCCCGTGCGATCGTCGAGGCGGGCGTGCAGGAGTCGCGCATCGACGCGGTGGCCTGCACCGTGGGCCCGGGTCTGGTGGGGGCCCTCCTCGTGGGAGTCTCCGCGGCGAAGGCGTTGGCGCTCACGTGGGGCGTGCCGTTCGTGGGCGTGAACCACATGGAGGCCCACCTCTACGCCGCGTTCCTCGAGGACCCGACGCTGGAGTTCCCGCTCGTCGTGATGCTCGTGTCGGGTGGCCACACGATGCTCGTTGAGATGCAGGGCCACGGCCGCTACCGGCTGCTCGGCCAGACCATCGACGACGCCGCGGGCGAAGCATTCGACAAGGTGGCGCGCTTCCTCGGGCTCGGGTATCCGGGCGGACCGGCCATCGATCGCGAGGCGATGCTCGGCGACCCGACGGCGATCCGCTTCCCGCGGGCGATGCTCCACGAGGGGCTCGACTTCAGCTTCAGCGGGCTCAAGACGTCGGTGATGAACCACGTCCGCAAGCACCCCGACGTCTCGACCGCCGACGTCGCTGCCTCATTCCAGACGGCCGTCGTCGACGTGCTCGTCACGAAGGCGCGCCGTGCGGCCGAGCAGGTGGGGGCCAAGGGCCTGGTGCTCGGTGGTGGCGTCGCGGCGAACTCACTGCTGCGCGAGCGCTTCCTCGGGGCGTGCGCCGAGAGCGGCATCCGGGGGTTCCTCCCGAGCCGGGCGATGTGCACCGACAACGCGGCGATGATCGCGGCGGCGGGTTGGCACCGACTCCGCAGCGACGGACCGGGCAGCCTCGACATGGGGGCCTCGCCGAACCTGCGCCTGGCGTTCCTCCCGTGAGCGGCCG
>JBEBDM010000106.1:0-2677 GCA_041156905.1 Actinomycetota bacterium
TGCTGAGGTACTTCCAGCCGCCATCGCACACGATGAACACGATCGTGCCGCTCTGGATCTCGCTGGCCACCTTCGCCGCTCCGGCCAGTGCCGCCCCGGCCGAGATACCGGCGAAGATCCCGCACTCGCTCACCAGGCGGCGGGTCCACTCGATCGACTCGCGGGGACGCACCACGCGCTTGCGGTCGAGCAGGTCGAATCCGTGCCACATGTCGAACAGCGGCGGGATGTAGCCCTCGTCGAGATTGCGCAGACCCTCCACTCGCTCGCCGAGCGGAGGCTCGACGGCGATCACCTTGATGTCGGGGTTCTGCTCCTTGAGGAAGCGACCCGTGCCCATCAGGGTGCCGCTGGTTCCGAGACCGGCGACGAAGTGGGTGATCTCGGGGCAGTCGCGCCAGATCTCGGGGCCGGTGCCCTCGTAGTGGGCACGCGGGTTGCTCTCGTTGCCGTACTGGTAGAGGAAGCACCATTCGGGATGCTCGGCGGCCATGTCCATCGCCCGCTTGACGGCCCCGTTGGAGCCCTCCTCGCCGGGGGTGAGGATCAGCTCGGCCCCGAACACCTCGAGCATCTGCCGGCGCTCGATGCTCACGCTCGTGGGCATCAGGATCTTGATCGGGTAGCCACGGCTCTTGGCAATGGCGGCGAGGGCGATGCCGGTGTTGCCCGACGACGGCTCGATCAGGGTCTGGCCCGGCTGGAGCCGACCGTCCTTCTCGGCTTCGAGGATCATCTGCTTGGCGATGCGGTCCTTGACCGAGCCGAACGGGTTCTGGCTCTCGAGCTTGGCGATGATGCGGACGTCGGGGTTCGGCGACAGGCGGCTGACGTCGACCAGTGGCGTGTTGCCCACCAGGTCGAGCACGTTCTCGTGGATCATCACCGGACACCTCCTCCTCGATCGTCGTTCGGCGGGGGCCCGGACGACATCGTCAGCGCCAACCACGGTGGGCGCTCACCTATTCCGCCATAATCCGATCAGCGGAGTAGGAATTGTACCCGTCAGGCCACGGAGACGGCCACGGGGGTGATCTCTCCCCCCACGATCCGGTACGACCGCGCGTCGGGATCCTCGTCACGGAGGCTGACGATCACGTAGTGCCACTCCGGATCGGGGGCCTGGGCGACGTCGGTGGGGCTCGGGTACGCCTGGCTGTGCGTGTGGCTGTGGAACACGCCGATCAGGGCGAGGCCGTCGTCCTCGGCCTGGCGCTCGGCCCGCAGCATCTCCTTGCCGGGGATCGTGTACACCCGGGCCGAGGCAGCCTCGTTGGTGCAGGGCACGAAGCGGTGGACACGGTTGCCCTCGCCCACGAGGAGCCCGCAGGCCTCGAGCGGGTAGCCGGCCTCGGCGTGGGCGATCATCTCGGCATACGCCGCGGCGGGGAACTCGAGCACCTCGTTCACCCGCCCCACGGTATCCCCTGACGAGCGGGAGACGAACGGCCCGAGTGAGTCATCGAGCCACCAGTGCCGTTCCCACACTGGTTCGGAGCACGGGACGCACCCCTCTCTCCGCCTTGCTGGTGGCGATACCCTCGTACGAATGGCACCGCAGCGCGAGAAGAACGGAGGAGCCGGCCGCAAGGTCGTGGCCTCCAACCGTCGCGCCCGGCACGACTACTCCATTCTCGACACGCTCGAGGCCGGCATCGTCCTCAGCGGCAGCGAGGTCAAGGCGCTGCGCGAGGGCCACGCCCAGATGGCCGACTCGTTCGCCCGCGTGATCCGTGGTCAGGTGTGGGTCGACGGCATCCACGTGCCGCCCTACCAGTTCGCCCACGGCGTCGGCGCCCACGACCCTGACCGGGCGCGCAAGTTGCTCCTCCACCGCCGCGAGATCGAGAAGCTCGAGCAGCAGGTGAAGACCGAGCACGTGGCGCTCGTCCCGCTCGCCCTGTACTTCAAGGACGGCCGGGTGAAGGTCGAGATCGGCATCGCCAAGGGCCGCAAGAAGGCCGACAAGCGCCAGGCGATGGCCGAGCGCGACTCCAAGCTTGAGATGGCCAAGGCCCTCGGGCGATCGTTGAAAGGAAGGGACCGATGAGCCGCCTTGCTCTCGTCCGTCGCCCCAGCAGCCGTCTCGCCGAGGGCATCGTCACCCACATCGAGCGCTCGCCGCTCGACGTCGAACTGGCGATGCGTCAGTGGCAGGACTACGTCGACGTGTTGCACGCCCATGGCTGGGAGACCATCGAGGTCCCGCTCGCCGACGACTGCCCCGACTCGGTGTTCATCGAGGACACGATGGTCGTCTACAAGGACGTCGCCGTGATCGCCCGTCCGGGTGCCGACGAGCGCAAGCCCGAGGTCACCGACGCCCATGCCGCCGTGGCTGCCCTCGGTTACCGCTGCGTACCGATCGAGGCCCCCGGCACGCTCGACGGTGGCGACATCCTCAAGGTCGACAGCACGATCTACGTCGGCCAGAGCCTGCGCACCAACGAGGAGGGCATCCGCCAGTTGGCGGCCGCCCTCGAGCCGGTCGGCGCCACCGTGGTCACCATCCCGCTCAGCAAGGTGCTGCACCTCAAGTCGGCGGTCACCGCCCTCCCCGACGGCACGATCATCGGGTGGGAGCCTGTGGTCGACGACGTCGACGCGTTCCCTTCCTTCCTCTCCATGCCGGAGGAGAACGGCTCGCACGTCGTGCTCCTCAGCGACACCGAGCTGC
>JBEBDM010000107.1:0-2546 GCA_041156905.1 Actinomycetota bacterium
CCGCCAACTCGGCACGGCTGAGTCCCTCCGCCACCGGGTCGACCCCGAGCCGGGCGAGTTCGGGCATCTGCACGTCGGCGTGGTCGGGATCGAACACCACCACCTCACCGAACGTGCGCGGGTCGACGAACCAGAGTTCCTGGCGTGGCCGACCCGACAGGTGCATGGCCACATGGGTGTGCGGTGGGCGCTCGGTCCCGGCGTCGGCCACGAGCAGGCGACCGCTCATCCGCAGGTGGACCATCATCACGTCGCCCGTGTCGAGCGGCAGGAGGAGGTACTTGCCGCGACGAAGGGCGTCGGTGATCGTGGCCCCGGTCAGTCCGTCGATCAGCGACTGGGCCGAGGTGCGCCGCACCGTCCGCTCACGACCCACCTCGACGCGCTCGATCCGGCGGCCCACCACCTGGGCGGCGATGCCACGACGGACGGTCTCGACCTCGGGTAGCTCAGGCATCGCTGCCGGAGACCGGCGGGTCGGCCGGCGCCTGGGTGGCCTCGAGGTGCCCGATGGCGTGGTCGGCAGCCGCCTGCTCGGCGACCTTCTTGCTCCGCCCCTCCCCCACACCGAGGGCCTCGCCGTTCACCAGCACCGTCGCTGTGTACCACTTGTCGTGCGCCGGGCCGACGTCGGTGAGGACGTACACGGGAGCACAGTCGAACAGCCGGACGGTCATCTCCTGCAGGGCCGACTTGTGGTCGAGCCGATCGAGACGCAGCGCCGAGTCGTCGAGACGCGGGCCGAGGAGACGCTCGACGAGTCCGAAGGCAGCAGTCGGGCCGCCGTCGAGCCACACGGCGCCCATCACGGCCTCGAACGCGTCGCTCAGGATCGAGTCCTTCTCGCGTCCCTGGGCGCGCATCTCACCGCGGCCGAGCTGGATGTGTTGGCCGAGTTCGAGGTCGCGGGCTGCAGCGGCGAGCGCCGAGGCGTTCACGACGCTGATCCGCAACGCCGTCAGCGGACCTTCGAGCAGATCGGGGTGGCGGCGGTACACGAGGTCGGCCACCACGAGACCGACGATGGCGTCGCCGAGGAACTCGAGACGCTCGTTGTCGACCTCACCGGGATGCTCGGCCACCCACGAGCGGTGCGAGACGGCCTGGCGCAGCAGCGCAGGGTCCGCGAAGGAATAGCCGAGCCGGGCCTCGAGCTCGGTGAGCGCGGCATCGTCGGCCACGAGGGCCTCAGGCCTCCTGGACGCGGTCGAACACGTAGTCGACGGCGTCACGGACGGTCTTGAGGTTGACGAGATCGTCCTCCTCGATCCGGAATCCGACCTGACGCTCGCCGAACTCCTCCTCGAGGGCCTCGACGAGTTCGATCAACGCGAGCGAATCGGCATCGAGGTCGTCGACGAAGGAGTGACCCTCGTGGATCGAGTCGGCGTCCCTCTCGAGGATGTCGGACAGGTTGGCCTTCACGATCCGCAGCACCTCGGCACGATCGATCGGGTCCATCTCGACATGGGTTTCGGCGGGCACGGTGACCTCCAGGAGGCTGCCTCCTGACGGCAGCGGTGACCCGCAGGCTAGCGGGCGTCAGTCGGCCGAGGGAGCAGCCGGGGCAGCCGGACGGTGCTCGGCGAAGAACTTGGTGAGCTCGGCCACGATGCCACGCTCCGACATCTCGGCGGCGACCTTCATCGCGTTGACGATGGCGGTCTCGCCCGACGAGCCGTGCGAGATGATGCAGATCCCGTCGACACCGAGGAGCATCGCCCCGCCGTAGGTGTCGGGGCTCATCTGCGCATGCAGCGGGAGGAGGGCCGGCAGGAGGGCCTCGAAGTGCTCCTTGTACTCCGGCTCGCTCGTGAACGCCGCGAGCAGGGCGGCAAAGAGGTTCTTCATCCCACCCTCGAGCGTCTTGAGGGCGACGTTGCCGGTGAAACCGTCGGTGACGATCACGTCGGCGGTCTTGGTCATCAGGTCGCGACCCTCGACGTTGCCGATGAACTCGATGCCAGGGGCGTCGACGAGCAGGTCGTACGCCTGCTTGCGCAGGGTGTCACCCTTCCCCGGCTCCTCGCCGATCGAGAGCAGACCGACCTTGGGTGAGGCCACGTCGAAGCGGTGGCGGGCGAAGACCGAGCCCATCTGGGCGAACTGGACCAGCCACTCGGCCTGAACCTCGGCGTTGGCGCCGGCGTCGAGCAGGACGTTGGGCACGTGACCCGGCACGGGGATCGGGGTGGCGATCGCCGGACGGTTGACGCCGCGGATGCGACCCATGCGGAGCAGGGCCGAGGCCATCGTGGCGCCGGTGTTGCCCGCCGAGACCATCGCGCTGGCCTTGCCGTCACGCACGGCCTCGGCCGCTCGCACGAGGGTGGAGTCCTTCTTGCGACGGACGCCTTGGGCCGGGTCGTCGTCCATCTCGATGACCTCCGACGCCGGGATCAGCGGGAGGTCACCAAAGCCCTCGAGGCCTTCCGGGCCGACGAGGACCACGGGCAGACCGAGAGCAGCAGCAGCGTGCGCTCCGGCGAGGATGTCGCCGGGGGCGCGGTCGCCGCCCATCACGTCGAGCGCGATCGGCAGCATGA
>JBEBDM010000108.1:0-8426 GCA_041156905.1 Actinomycetota bacterium
TGGCTGTCAGTGGCGCGGATCGTGCTCGGCTGATCGCCGCGCTCGCTGCTGCCCCGGTCGACGAGAGTGTGCGTGCCCAGATCCTCGAGTCAGGCAACCTTCACCTGTCCACGTCGCTGAAGGTGGCGGCGTCGAGGCTCGGATCGATGCGTGGTCCGTTGCCGCCCGTGCGTGTCTTCCGCCTTCGACGTGATGCCGCCTCCGACCTCCAGTACGGCGAGACGTACGGATGTGTCATCGAGTCGTGGCAGAAGCACCCGGAGCACGCTGGCTGGCACGTCGCTCCACGGTCGAACCCGTTGGCGTCGGCCTTGCCGGCCGAGGAGTTCGTCTCCGAGACGGCTGAGTGGATGGGAGCCCAGGTCCCGGTGGTCGCCGCGGCACGACACCATGTCACGCCAGCCGACATCACCTTCCCCGTCGACATCGTCTACCTGTGGGTCGACGGCGACGATCCGGAGTGGCGGGCGCGTATGCACCACCACCGCGGGACGACCGACACGGTGGGTGCCAGCGAGGAGCGGTTCCGGCAGATCGAGGAACTGCGCTACTCCCTTCGATCGCTCGACATGTACGCACCCTGGGCTCGTCGGGTCTACGTGGTCACCGATCGCCAGTGGCCGTCGTGGCTCGTGGAGGACGAGCGACTCGTCAGGGTCGACCACTCGCAGATCGCGGACCGACCCGATCGCCTGCCGGTCTACAACAGCGACGTGATCGTCTCGTGGCTCGCCGGGATCGACGGGCTCAGCGAGCAGTTCCTCTACATGAACGACGACTTCTTCTTCGGACGCGACGTCACGCCGGCGCTGTTCTTCACCCCGACCGGCCAGTTGCGTGTGTTCCCCTCGAACAACCAGCGCCCTCTCGGGCCGGTCGTCGAGGGCGAGCCGATGCAGGAGTCGCGTGTCAAGCAGATGACAGCGGCGATCGAGGAACGGTTCGGTCGTCGACCTGTCGACATCATCCGGCACACCCCGTACCCGATGAGCAAGGCAGCGATGCAGAGGGTGGAGGAGTCGATGGGGGATCTCGTCGACCGCACCCGTCAGCACCGCTTCCGTGAGATCGACGACATCCCGATCGAGCAGGCCGTCCACTACGTCGCCGAGATCACCGGGAACGCCGTGCGATCGCCGATCCGGTACGGCTACATGAACATCACGTCGGCCGAGGGGATGGCACAACTCGGAGAGCTCGTGCACCTGCGCGATCGCGACGTGTTCTGCCTGAACGACGCACCGGAGAAGGCGGGTGATGTCATCGACGTGCCTCGCGTGCGCGCTGCGCTCGAGCGGATGTTCCCGATCCCGAGCCGCTGGGAGCGCTGAGCGGGTTCAGCGGCGCAGACCGAGGCGCCGCAACACACGTCCACCAAGTCGTCGGACGCGTCGACGGATCGTCCGCGGTGCGGGGACACCGGGGATGAGCGGCGCCGGCTCCGGTCCGAACTCGCCACTGCGCAACGCGGCGAACGCCTTCTCGACGAGCCCTTCGAGCAGGATCGCAGCAGCGTCGATCGGGACGCGATCGACCGCGACGACCTCCACCGAGTCGTCGAGTTCGCTGTCGGGGACGAGGAGCGCGAGGTTGCCGACGACGCGCACGCCACTGGCGTGGATCGAGTCGATAGCGCTGCGACCGTGCTCGCGCATGATGCGGGCGATACGCGCCGGGACGACGAGGGAGGCCTCGGTGGGGCCGGGACGCCGGCCCTCGACCATCGCGTTGAAGCCTGCTCGGCGGACGATGTGGTCGTACAACTCGTAGTCGAACCGGTGGCCGACCCGTTCGTTGAAGACACGGAGCATCTCGACCTCCTCGGCCGAGAGCCCGCGGTTGCTCTGTGCCGAGGTGGAGACCTGGAGGGTGCCGCGCCGAAGGCCGAGGAGATCCTCGAAGTCCTCGAACAGGCCCATCCTGTTGCGAGGGTCGACCACGACCACGCAGACACGGTCGGTGCTTGAGGCCGAGACCCACTTGGCGACCTGTCGGGCGTGCTCGTTGCGGTGCCAGAAACTCGGCGTCGCGGGCTTCGGCGCACCGGGTCCGCGGGCGACGTCGTCGAGCCACGGACCGTACGACAACGACGATCCGGCCTTGACGTACTGCTGCCACGTGCTGGGGAGCAGTTGCTCGAGCGGACGGAGGGTCACCACGACCTTGACGCGGTCGCCGCCGAGCGAGCGGACGATCTGCGCTGCCTGCTCCTCGGTGGCCTCGCAGAACGACTCACCGCTGATGATCACGCGGGAGTCGACCGCCTTGGTGGTCGCTGCCACGAGGTCGTCCCACAGCGAACTGCGAGGCACTGCTCCGCCGTTCGCCCATCCGCGCCGCCGTCCGATGGCGGCAAGTCCATGCATGTAGTGGCTGCGGGCGCGGCCGGGATACGTGACTCCCTGCGAGCGGAGCTCCTGGCGGGCGTCGAAGAGAGCAGCTTGGAGGGCGGTGGTGCCGGTCTTGTGGACCCCCACGTGCAGGAGGACCTCGCCGGGCTGGATCCATGCCGTGGGATGCTCACTCATCGGGGCGAGTGTAACGAGCAGCCGCGACGCGGCCCTGACACCTCAGGGGAGGTTGCGACGGTCGATCTTGCCGTTGGCGTTGGTGGGCATGACGTCGAGTGCCGTCACGCTCGACGGGATCATGTACGCGGGCAGGAGGTCGCCGAGCGCCGACATGTCGAGATCGCCCTCGGCTTCCGACGCGAGGTGGTACGCGCGCAGTTGCGCGTCGGCGCCGTCGCCGCGGAGTACGACCGCGACCGAGTGCAACCCGAAGGTGCGACGCATTGCTGACTCGATCTCCCCGAGTTCGATGCGATAGCCGCGGTACTTCACCTGCGAGTCGACTCGACCTCGGTAGTAGAGGCCCACGGGTTCGACGCGGACGAGATCGCCGCTGCGGTAGAAGGTCGCGCCGTCATGCTGGACGAAGGGGGACGGGGCAGGTGTGGAATAACCGCCGAACACCTGCGGACCCCCGAGGAGCAGTTCGCCCTCGGCGCCGAGTGTGGTGGCGTCGGAGGTGGAGCCGTCCTCGTGGAGGAGAGCGACCGTGTTCGCACCGAACGGGGCGCCGATCGATGCTGCGCCGACCACCGGCTCGTCAGGGCCGACGAGGTGACCGGTGAACGCGATCGTGGCCTCGGTGGGACCGTAGAGGTTCCAGACCTGGCCGCGATCGCGAAGCCAGGCACGGCAGCCGTCGACGGTCTCCATCGGGAGGGCCTCACCGCAGAACATCATGATCGCCATGCCGTCGACACCGTCGGGCCTGGCGGCGCGGGCGAGTTGTGCGCCGAGGAGCGGCACCGAGAACCACACGTCGATGCGCTCGCGTCGCACGTAGGCGGCGGGCATCATGTGATCGATCTTGGTCGGTGCCACCAGCACACCGTCGGCATGGTGCGACACGAAGATGTCGTGGATGCTGAGGTCGAAGCTGAGGTCGAAGAACTGGGTGTGTCGTGCATCGACAGGGAAGTCGATGAGAGCGCAGATCGAGGTGACGTAGGCCGTGAGGCTGCCGAACGTGACCGGGACGCCCTTGGGGGTTCCCGTCGAGCCCGACGTGAACATCACGTAGGCGATGTCGGACGAGTCGACCTCGGTGCTACCGACTCTCTCCATCAGGGTGCTCACCGCGGAGTCGTCGGCCGGGGTGGCGAGGACATCGTTCAGGAGAGCGGTCGCGTCGAGAAGGGGGAGGGCTCCGGCGATGATCGGCGCGAGGGCGGCAGTGTCGGCGTCGTGGACCACGAGGTCGAGACCTGCCAGTTCGACGATCTGCTGGAGCCGATGCTCGGGGAACTTCGGGTTGAGAGGGACGAAGGTGTGTCCGGCGGCCACGCTGGCCAGCACCGTCGTGTAGGTCTCGAGCTGGTGGTTGCTCAGGACGCCGACGCGTGCCCTCCGCGTCGAGCACCGATCGGCGACGGCCGAACCCAGGCCGGTGATCGAGAGAGCGACCTCGGCCTGCGTGAGCGACCGACGTGTTCCCCCGAGTGGGCCCTCGTACGCGATGGCGGACGGTCGGAAAGCTCCCGCAGTGCGCGGGCCGAGCAGGGTCGAGAGTCTCACTTGCTCGAGTCGACGAAGGCCACGATCTCCGCCACCGACATGAAGTTGATGGCGTCGTCGTCGGCCACGTCGAGGCCGAAGTGCTCCGAGACGGTGGTGAAGATCTCGACGAAGGCGAGCGAATCCCACTCGGTGGGGCTGCCCATCGCCGAGTCGGCCGTCACGACGGTGCCGGGTCGACGGGACGAGAGGATGCCGGTGACGAGGTCGATGACGGTGCGCTCAGTGTCGGACATGGGGGAACCTTTCGTTGATCTCGGCCTCTGCGGCCTCGAGGAGGGTGCGTTGGGCAGTGGTCCAGGAGTCGGGCTTGCCGATCTGGTAGCCACCGACGCGCGAGTTGCCCCGGTCGGAGGCCGCATCCGCGAGGTCGCCCCACGAGCGGCCCTCCGGAGGCGAGACGTCGAGGTGCAGGGCCTCGACGATCTGTTCGAGGAATGCGCCGGGGTCGGCCGGAAGCGCGGCGAAGTCGAGCATCGTCACACGGTCGGGGAAGGTGTCTCGGGCGTCGAGCAGACGGTGGTTGGTCGCCTTCCAGAGCCAGATGTTCCGCTCGATCGGGCCCCATGTCGACCATTCGTCGGCGTCGGGTCCGGTGGAGGGACGCACCCGGCCCATCGAGATGAAGCGCTCGCGTGCGCTGAGGGGCTTGCCGGGATCGGGCCAGCCCACCGGCATCGGATCCTCGCCCTCGAGCCATGTGACCGAGCGCACGAACCCGGCGCAGTCGCGCACGATGCCCACCATGCGTGAGGTGGGGTGGAGCGCGAGGACGGCCTCACCGATGACGGCGTTGTAGTAGGCGACGTCGAGCACGGTGTCGACCCGGCGCCCTGATCCCGAGGCGCGTGCGCAGGCCTCGGTCACGACGTCGGCCGAGCGCTTCGCAGCGACGATCTGGGCAGCCTTCTCGGCGCTCTTGAAGGCGGCGAGGTTGTCGAGGTTCACCATCGGGAGCAGGTCGGTGCCCTGATCGTTGCCTCGGTGCCCCTCGTGGCACGCCGCGAGACCGCCGAGGCCGTCGAGGGCCTGGGCGATGAGCGAGGTGGCCGTGCGGCCGGTACTGGCGACGAGGTGGATCACTGTGTCCCTGGGAGGTGGATGGGCACGCCGATGCTACCGCTGGCCGGAGAGTCACTCTGGGTCTACAGAGGGGCATCCGGCCTGCCGATACCCTTTGCGGATGTTGACGATCGGGACGAGACGAACGGGAGGTGGGCAGATGCGACGGAGTGCCATCCGCCTCCTCGTCGCGCTCGCCCTGGCGGCCGGAGCGCTCGTCGTCCCGTCCCCACCGGTGTCGCGCGCCGTGGTCACGCCGGGCTTCAGCGACCCGGTGTGGTGGCCGCTCCGGGAGCCGGCGCTCACGTCGTGTGCCTGGACCAACTGCCTTCTTGATGACTCGCCCTACCACGGCTACTACGCGGTCGACTTCGTCGACTTCGAGAACGGAATCGGGACGCCTGCACACGACCCCATCCACGCCGCGGGGTCGGGGATCTTCCACGTCGGCCAGATCGATCCGGGGTGCCGTGAGCCCGGCGACGTCGGCCGACAGGGGACCTGGGCCTGGATCGACCACGGCGGTGGGGTCGCGTCCTACTACGGACACCTCGACTCGATCACGGTGGCCGAGGGAGCCTGGGTCACACCGGCGACGCAGATCGGCACGATGGGCAACTCTGGCTCGGGATGCGGTGGTGGGCCGTACCTCTACTACCTCCACTTCGAGATCCGGCACGGCGGGTACTGGGGTGATGGGGTGTCGGGCGGCGTGCGACAGCCCGTCCCGTCGCTGAAGGCCTGCCGCAACGGTCAGGTCCGCACCTATCCGAACGATCTCCCGGGTCCGTGGACGTCGTGGAACCAGATCAGCATCCCCGACCGCGAGACAGTGCCAGCAACGGACAACAGTTGCATTCCCGACACCTTCGCCGTCCCGCCCCGGCCGACGGGTGTGACGAGCACGGTGCGGCCGACCTCGCTCGTACTCGGTTGGGACGCCCCATCGGTCCCCCTCTCCGAGATCGTCGTCTCGATCGAGTTGTGGAGCCCGGCGGCCCTCAAGTACGGCTACCCGAAGTACGTCTCGATCCCCACCGATGCGCGCTCCTACGAGTTCGCCAACCTGATCGAGGGCCGCCAGTACCGGATCAACGTCTCGTTCCGCAACGAGGTCGGCTCGAGTCGTTGGCCAGCGCCGCACGTGCGCGTGCCGGGAGCGAGGCCCGACCCGCCCACCACACGCTACGTGAACGAGTACATCCGCTCGATCTCGTACGGCTGGAACCGTCCTGCATGGCACGGCTACCCCATCAGCGGCTACCAGGTCGCGATACGCCGCTGGCTCGGTTCGTCGTGGACCTCGTGGTCGTACGTGCGCACGGCCGACGGCTACCGCCGCTTCGACAACCTGGTGTCGGGTGCCACCTACCAGTTCAAGGTGCGCGCGCTGAACGCCATCGGATGGAGCCGCTGGTCGGCCATCGCCTCCGGCGTCCCCTCCTGACGTGCGTCGGGCTGGGTAATGTCGGGGCCAGCCGTCACCTCGGTGTCGAGGGTCGGGTTCCACGTCGATGATCGCTCCGCTCACTCACATCGTCCTGCTCCTCGCGGTACTCCCGCTGGGGATGTTCCTCCCCCGGGTGGCGCGGCTCGTCCTGCTCACGGTGGTCGGCATGGGAGCGATGTTGGCGCTCGTCCCCGCCGCGTTCTGGGTCATCTCGCTGACCTGCCTCGAGGGGCTCGCGCTGGAGTTCGGACTCCGGCGGCTGCCCAAGAAGTCGATGTGGCGCCAGTACCTCCCGTACGTGTTGCTGCTGAACCTGTTCACCACCGACCTCGCGGCGGCGTTCTCTCCCGGGACCTTCCTCCTCGCGGGCGTCGCCTTCGCCGTCGTCCGGGTGTTCATGACGACCAAGCAGCTCCTCGGGGCCTCCTCGACCGGTCGCGGTGAGCGCTGGGTCTCGATGTTCGCCGGTGGCTTCTTCCTCCCGGCACTGGTCGTTGGCCCCGTGTTCTCCGGAACCACCCTGTGGGCCCAGCGTGGAGCCGAGCCGGAACTCGGGACCACCGAGTCGATGTACCGCAAGCTCGCCTTCGGGTGGTTCCTCTCTGTGCTCGTGACCCCGTGGATGTTCGATCTCGCCGGGGGGAGCGACCTCGGCAGGGCCACGGCCCCGTTGGTGATGCTCGCCCTGTTCGCCAACCTCTTCGCCGGGTTCTGGGGGCAGTCACTGATCGCCGAGGCCGGGGCCGCGCTGTCCGGCTTCAAGGTCCCCCAGAACTTCGACCAGCCGTGGCGCGCCACCGACATCCGCGAGTTCTGGAACCGCTGGCACATCTCGATGGCGAAGTTCGTCACGCAGTACGTGTTCCTGCCGCTCAACCTGCGCAAGGTCCCTCCGAAGGTCGCGACGATCTCCGCGTTCACGTTCATGGGCCTGTGGCACGAGGTGCGACCGGGCTACATCATCTGGGGCGTGTGCCACGGTGTCGTGATGGCCTTCGCCCCGCGTGTCACCGCCGAGTCGCCTGCATGGGTCCGATGGACGAGCCGGGTCCTGACCCTCTCGCTCGTCGTGGTCCTCTCCTACGTCGCCAACTACGCATTCGCCTGATGACGATGATGGCCAGGGGTACGGTGGGGTCGTGAGCGACGAGACACAGGTCGAGCAGCTCGAACCGCAGGTGGAGCAGGCAAGGACGCGTCTGCGCCTCCCCAGCCGTCTCCCCGCTGCCGTGCAGTGGATCCTGCTGATCGCGGCGACGGCCCTGCTCCTGCGGTGGGTCGGGACGTCCGCCGTCGAGTCGCCGTACAACGGCTTCTGAGCGTCGCCCCCACCCGGTAGTCACCGGTTTAGGCTCGCCGCCGTGAGAGTCCTCGTCGTCACCTGTTCCGCGTCCGGTGACGACGCTCGCATCGTGCATCGCGAAGCCCGGACCCTGCTCGAGCGTGGGCACGAGGTCGTGCTCGTGTCGGAGGCTCCCGCCCGTCCCGACGACGACCCTCGTGGCCTCGAACGGGTCTCCATCCCGCGAGCGCGTGGTCGACGTCGTGTCGCCTCGTGGCGGGCCGCCCGGGCTGCCGTGCGGCGGCTCGGTCCGGGGTGCGACCTGATGCTGATCCACGATCCCGAGCTCGTCCCGGTGCTGCTCCTGCGTCGGTCGCCCGTGCCGGTGGTGTGGGACGTCCGGGAGGACTACGTCGCGAGCGTCGCCGACCGGCGCTGGATCCCGTCGCTCGCCCGACCTGCCGTACGTCGGACCGTGCGCGGCATCTACGCCCTGGCATCGCGGCGCTGTCACCTGATCCTCGCCGAGGACTCCTACGTCGACGTC